>WUQU01000447.1 GCA_009889605.1 Candidatus Bathyarchaeota archaeon
AGAGGTACAAAAAAGAGCGGCACATAAAACGCCTTGTAGCCTCTAAGACTATCCATGAGCTCAAGCGTTTCTAAGACGTCTTCCTCTTTCTTGCCATTGCTCCGGCTTGTAGGACAGCATCCTGCCAGCCATATACTTTTTAATAAGCCTAACACTGCCTGTCTCTATGCCCGTCTCGGCGGTAATTATAGCTTTTTTGCCAAGCGAATACCAACTGCGCTCAATTAGAATCTCCGCTAGTTCCTTAATCATTTGAGGATTGTTGACTACAGGTGCCAGAGGCATGTGCGAAACTTGGATACTTTTGACGCCGGGATGGTCTTCTACGCTTTTCACCAGTTTCACTACAGCTTCCTTGTGGTGGATGAAGCTTTTGCTTTTCATGCCATAAAGAAAAAGGTTTTCTGTAACCAAAGTTATGTGATCGCTGCCTTCTCTCGTTGTCACCGACACTTCTTGCAAAACGTGGTCCAAGGGCACATCCACTCGACTCTGCATTGTTGACGTACAGAATTGACATTTTCGACCACAACCTTTAGAGATTTCAACTGCACCATGGATGGCGGCATGCTTAATTAAAGGCATCGTCCTATAATTCCAGTTGTGTACGCTTTCGTCGGCGCGAACTACACGTGGAAGAGGTTCTCCGTTAACTGCTTTCTTAAAAACTTCAATTATGGTGGCGGGCTTCCTCCGACTACAACGCAATCCACGCCATATTTGTCAGTTATTCGTTTACGTTCCAGCTGCCAAGAACCAAAGCCGCCGACGATTATTTTTGGTTTGAACTTTTTGATGCTGGGATGAGTCACAAGTTTTCGGAATTCGATGGCGTTCATCGGTTCCACACCGCCGATAATTGAAGAGTATGTCTTGCTAACGTAACCTAAACCCATGGGGTCCATTGAAGATATTCCGATAACTTTTGTGTTTGGTCCTACAAAATTATCCAAGTCAAACGGATGTGCCACAACAACATCAGACTCGGAGAAACCGTTTTCTAAAAGTATGGCTTCAACCTTTCTCAAACCATAAGGAGCGTATTTAGCTCTGCCATCAGGGCAGCGCGGGACTGGCGGATAAAGAGTTTTTCTGGCAAATCCGAGGGGGATGGGCCCTAAACCGAAGCCTGCAGAAAAAGCCATAAAAGGATTATTGGAAAAATCGCTCATTTCCGTTGCTGAAGCAGTAAGCACAATTTTGGTACCTGTTGTCATATGTTCCCTTCGTCTTTAGTGCAAATGGTAAAAAAGAATGTTTTCTAACTCTATTAAAAATTACTGTTAATTTTACATCGAATGCGCAGTTGCGTTTGTTAATTGCCGTTTAAGTGGCGCTGAACTTTCATCCGTAATGGTCAAGCTAACGCCTTCGCATCACACACGTGCACGTGAAGGTTCTTGGTAGCCCGGGGGAGATTCGAACTCCCGTCGGCGGGTCCAAAGCCCGCCATGCTTGTCCGCTACACCACCGGGCTTCTTATAGGATTTGCGTTAACTCTTAGATATGTGGTTTTTGATTAAAAGTTTCCTTTCGCTGCGTATTTCTAGCATATACCGCTTAACTTTCTCGATGGTCTCTGTTATTTCTTGTTTCTCCAGATTGCCTAGGTTCAGGAACTTTATTATGTTCTGGTAGTTTTGGGGTTTTTCTTTTCTAGGCTTTCAACTGCGCCTATTAGGCATGTGTAGTCTATTTTTGTTTTCTCCATTGACGATTTTAGCCAAGCATAGTTCTCAATCATTGGTAGGAATGTGCTGTTTAGGTAATGTGCTGCTTCGGCAAAATTTTTTGAGGTTATCAGAGCGTTTGTCCGTTGAACCATGCCTTGTATAAAGGCTGGGTTGAAGTAGTATTCGATTTTGGTTTTAACTTTGAAATGTACCTTTTCAACTGCTTTGGAATAATGCTTAACTGTGAGGCTCATTTCATCCCAAACGCTTCTTAAAAGCTTTAATTTTTCTTCAACGATACTACCATCAAGCTTGTCAAGTTTAGCTATTTCCAAATATTCATTAAAAAGACTCGGCATTCCAAGCTTTCTGGTTGAGGCTTCAGCTTTTTCTATAAACCGCGCATTTGAGAAGGGTTCAAGGGCTATCTCTAATAAAACTTTCAAAGCGTGTTCCATGGCTATTTGGGCGAAGAACTCGGCGCTTCGGAAGTCTCCTTTTGAAAGGGCTGATGTGGCGCGGCTTAAATATATGTCAGACTCGACTATGTGTGCTTCAGTCCTTATTTCCACACGCTCTGGGGAACCGTAAGATTTAGTTATCCAAAGTTTGTTGTTTGCCAGCGACCAGTCCCGATCGTAAAGAATCTGGGCTTCGTAGAGTTTCTGATCTAACTCTGGAGGAGGAGTCAAGCCGTGAATCCAGCGCTTAGGGATAAAATCTAAATCTATAAGTAAGCCGTTGAGGGCGATTCGCTCCACATACTCGTCTTCAAGGTTGCCGCTGCTAACGACAAGTAGATCCACATCACTTGAAGCTACAGCGTCTCCACGGCTCCAGCTTCCGAACAAGCCTAAACCGTAAACCTCTTCCCTAACCATCAGCTCCTTAACAATTTTCTCCAAGGGTTTTCTGACTTTTTCTGGAAGCTCCATCATGCTAAAATCGCTCTTTCAGTAAATAAATAGCTGGTTTGGATATTCAAAAGTTGCGAAAAAGGAATGGTGTCTCATATTTTAACGATAAGGATCATTAGAAAAACTGTTACAACGAGATTATGTAGCTTTCATTGACATAAGGGGAAAGGATGAGTTTGAACGAGTATGCGGAATCAGTTACAGAAACATAATAGCCTCTGCATTCGATTAGCTGGCCAATTTGAAGGTTAAGCGAGTAAGGCTGATCATAAGCTATTGTTAAAGTTTGAAAACCGTTCCAAGCCGTGTTGTTCCATTTAATGTTTTCCGTTTGGAAGTCTTCATTTACCCGAACAACTTTGGTTATGTTTATCACTATAACCGCGGGAAAAATGTGGTAGGTGGTAAGTCCTTCGGATTTATGGTTCAGTTCTATTTTTGTGATTATTCCCTGCACCGTGAGGTTTGAATCCCTACGTGATTCCATTTTTCCGGACTTAGGGGATTAAGATATCGGTAGACGCCTATTGAAACTACAATTGCTATAATGAGAATTAGGGCGGATAACGCCACTAAACTCCAGTCACGTTTCCGCCTTTCTTGTCTTGGCATGCCTGGCAAACCCTTGAGTCACCGTGAAAAGGCTGATCCTATTTTTATGATTTGGTTTATTTAAATTTGAACCGCAAAGCTTATATATTAAAACATTTCATCTGCTTAGAGCGCCGGGGGCTGGATGGCTGTCTTCTATTCAGATTTGATGAGGAAAATGAAAAGGTGACGGTTCTAAGCAAAATCAAGTGGGATAAAAATGAGCGTAAAAGAAAGCGGAACACGACAACGCCTAGTAGACAAATGCCCAGAATGTGGTAGTGTAAACCTTATCCACGACTATGATACTGGCGAGACTGTATGTGGACAATGCGGACTTGTGCTTCACGAGCAAATGATGGATAAAGGACCAGAATGGCGTGCATTCACACAGGAAGAGAAAGCATCAAGAAGCCGTGTGGGTGTGCCCACGTCCTATTCAGTTCATGACAAAGGGTTATCCACAGCCATAAGCCAAGTGGACCGCGACGCCTTCGGAAGAAAACTTCCTCTGTCAACGCGCTTGCAAATGTGGCGTTTGAGAAAGTGGCAGATACGTTCAAGAGTACACTCTTCCATAGACAGAAACCTTGCCCAAGCCATGGCTGAACTTGAACGCCTCTCAGACAAAGTCTACATTCCGCCGCCAATTAAAGAGAAAGCCGCAGTTATTTACCGCAAAGCCCTAGACAAGGGCCTAGTCCGCGGCAGATCCATTGCAGCCATAGCTGCAGCTGCACTTTACGCTGCATGCCGTGGAAGCGGAACCCCAAGAACTCTAAGGGAAATAGCTGAAGCCAGCCTAGTGGATAAGAAGGATGTAGCCCGCTGTTATAGGCTTTTACTCCGTGAGCTTGACGTGCAAATGCCCATCGCCGATCCATTAACATACGTTTCAAAAATCGCGGAAAAAATAGGAATTTCAGGTAAAACCCAAGGACTAGCCATCCAAATTCTTCTAGAAGCCAAAAAGAAGAGGGCTGCAGCAGGAAAAGACCCTATGGGACTGGCCGCCGCAGCGCTTTACATTGCATGCTTGCAAGGCGACGAGGAGAAAACTCAGAAAGACATTGCTGAAGCTGCCGGTGTGACTGAAGTCACTGTCAGAAACCGCTACAAAACTTTGAAAAGGCAACTTAACCTGGAACTCCCAGAATAGCCATTTTCTTGTTTTTCTCTTTCCCCATTTCTACATTTCTCAATTTCCATAACTATTGGGCCTGTGTATCCGCATTCTTCGCAAAAATATTTTTTAGGTGTTAGCCAATAGTCAAGGCTGCTGGACAAACGGATTTTAGGGCTTCCGCATTTTGGACAGTAGATTTTTGATGGAGCAGAATGCTTTAAAGTCTTGAGTACCTCGCGCATGTTTTGCAGTATTTTCACTGGCTTACACCCTTTGCGTTAGCTACTGGACTTCTATGTTTTCTGCAGGATATCCAAGCCTTATAAGGTATTGCTGAACTTTTTCCCTGTGGTCTCCTTGAAGGATTATTTGCCCGTTTTTAGCTGTGCCGCCGCACGCGCAGAAGCTTTTAAGTTTCTGGGCTAAGCTGCCAAGGTCCGTGTCCTTGTCGTCTATACCTTCCACTATGGTTGTGGGTCTGCCAAACTTTCTTGTTTCAAAGCGTATGCGAATTCTTTGCTGTTCTTTTCCTATTTCGCCGCAGACGCATAAATCTTTGGGAAGCCCGCATATTGAACAGATATCAGCCATGACGCTCAGACTCTACAATAGAAACGGCAGTATATAAAACTTTCAAATTACAAGATCATAATACAAGATCATAAAAGATGACTCGTACAGAGGAGTTGCACTGGCAAATATTAGAATAACAAGTTAAACATTGTCAATTAAAAGGTTCAACTGAAAATTGTTTTAACATGTTTAAAACAGCCTAAATAGCGCTGGAGTTTTCAAAACTTTATATCGCCAGTTGCTTATTGTTGAATTGAAAAGCCATGATTATAAACAAGATAAAAAAGAGAGACGGGAGAATAGTTGATTTCAACCATGAAATGATTAAGAACGCCATTCACAGAGCGTTTTTGGCCGTTGAGCTTGAGGACGGCGAGAAAGCGGAAAAATTAACCCGCGAAGTAGTCAGCCTTTTAGGGGAAAGATTTAAGGAAAGAATCCCTTCTGTTGAAGACGTTCAAAACGTTGTAATAGAAGTTCTCAGAAAAAATGGGTATGAAAAAGTTGCGTTAGAATATCAAGCTTATAGGGAGAAGAAGGCGGAAATACGAAGGCTCAGAGAAAAACTTGGGATAGAAGAGCCGAAGCTTACGGTTAACGCCCTTGAAGTTTTGAAGAAACGTTACCTGTTAAGGGATGAAAGTGAACGCATTATTGAAACCCCTGCCCAAATGTTTAGAAGAGTAGCCAAAGCCATAGCACGAATCGACCGGAAATACGGCGATAATCCAAAGGAAAGCGAAGAAACCTTTTACGTGATGATGGCGAGGCTTGAGTTTATCCCCAATTCGCCTACGCTTTTCAATGCGGGAACAAGGCTAGGCCAATTGTCCGCATGTTTCGTTCTACCCGTAGAAGATTCTTTGGAAGGCATTTTCACCGCGGTTAAAAACATGGCTTTAATCGAAAAAAGCGGAGGTGGAGTGGGCTTTAACTTTTCAAGGCTTAGGCCTAAAGGCGACATTGTAATGTCAACAAAAGGCGTAGCCTCTGGGCCAGTAAGCTTTATGAGGATTTTCGACACTGCCACTGAAGTCATTAAGGCCGGCGGAAAAAGAAGAGGCGCCATGATGGGAATTTTGCGAGTAGACCACCCGGACATAATTGAATTCATAACCTCAAAGCAGCGCCCAGGATTTCTCTCCAACTTCAACATCTCCGTAGCAGTAACCGACGAATTCATGAAAACCCTTGAGGAAAACGGCGAATACTGGCTGATAAACCCGAGAAACAAGGAGAAAACTGGAAAACTCAAGGCAAAAGAGGTTTGGGAGTTAATGGCAAGATCCGCATGGGCAAGCGGAGACCCCGGCGTAGTGTTCATAGACGAGATTAACAGGCATAATCCAACGCCAGAAGTCGGCAAAATCGAGTCCACCAATCCATGCGTTCCCGGTTATGTGTGGGTTATGACTTCTGAGGGGCCAAGGAAAGTCGCGGATTTAGTAGGCAAAAAGTTTGATGCAGTTATTAACGGTGAAAAGTGGGAATCCTCCGCTGAGGGATTTTTTTCAACGGGGATAAAACCAGTTTATAAATTGACAACTAGGGAGGGCTTTGAAATAGACTTAACCATCGATCATCTAGTCATGAAGGTAAAGAGATTAACAAGATACAAAATGGAAGCCGAATGGGTGAAAGTTAGCGATCTGAAGAAAGGTGATAAAATCTTATTAAACAACCATAGGGAAGAAAATTCTTGGAACGGTAAATTCACTTTTGAAGAAGGCTATTTGACGGGCTTGCTTTTGGGCGATGGAACTCTTAAAAGAGATAAAGCAGTTTTATTATCATGGGGGGAAGACGAGGGTGCTAAAACCGTAAGAGAACTTGCCTACAGCTATGCAAAAAATTTGCCCCATAGATCTGATTTTACGGGTTGGGTGCGTGTTAAAGACAGAGCGGAATATCGAATGTCCCTTGGATATTTGAGGAAAATGGCTGAAAAATTGGAATTGAACCCCGAGGAGAAAACGGTTACAAGCATATTTGAGATGGCGTCATCCGATTTTTACAGAGGATTTCTCAGAGGTTTGTTTGATTGTGACGGTTCTGTGCAAGGCAACCTTGAAAAAGGTGTTAGCATAAGACTTGCCCAAAGCAATTTAGAGCTTCTTAAAGCTGTTCAACGCATGCTTCTTAGGCTTGGAATATACTCAAGAATATATACGAATAGGAGACTTGGCGGTTTTTCAAAGATGCCTAACGGCAAAGGCGGAATAAAGAATTATCCCCGTAAACCGCAACACGAGCTTGTTATTTCAAGGGAAAGTATTCTACGCTTTAACCAAAAAATAGGTTTTGGAGACACAAACAAAAAGAAACGGCTGGAAAACTTGCTTAAAACATATAAAAGGAGGCTAAACAGGGAACGCTTCTTAGCCATCGTTGAAAACATTACATACCAAGGCGAAGATCAGGTTTTTGATGTTAAAATTCCAGGGAAAAATGCTTTCGACGCAAATGGATTTTACATACACAACTGCGGGGAGCAGCCGTTGCTTCCTTATGAATCTTGTAATTTGGGGTCGATTAACCTTTCAAGGATGGTTGAGGATGGAGAAATTCTTTGGGATAAGCTTAGGGAAACGGTTAGGAACGCTGTGCACTTTTTGGATAATGTTATAGACGCTAATAGGTATCCTTTGAAGGAGATTGAGAGGATAACTAGGGCTAATAGGAAAATTGGTTTAGGCGTTATGGGCTTCGCTGATATGCTCATAAAGCTTAAGGTTCCCTACGATTCTGAAAAGGCCTTGGAACTTGCTGAAAGGCTTATGAAGTTCATTGATGAGGAAGCGCATAAAAAGTCTGAGGAAATCGCCGAGAAAAGGGGCTCGTTTCCAAACTTTGAAAAGAGCATTTGGAAAGACAAGTTTAAGGCTATGCGAAATGCTACGGTGACAACCATAGCCCCAACGGGCAGCATAAGCATAATCGCCGGATGCTCCTCTGGAATCGAGCCCATATTTGCAGTGTCATTCATAAGAAATGTGTTGGACGGGACAAGGCTTTTTGAGATTAACCCGCTTTTCGAAACAATAGCCAAGGAAAGAGGCTTCTACGATGTCCAACTGCTTGAAGAAGTAGCCAAAACAGGGTCTGTTCAAAAAATTGACAAAATCCCAGAAGATGTCAAAAGGCTTTTTGTAACAGCCTTAGATGTGGCGCCTGAATGGCACGTGCGGATGCAGGCGGCTTTCCAGAAATACACGGACAACGCTGTTTCGAAAACTGTTAACATGCCCTACGAGGCGAATGTTGAGGATGTTAGGAAAGTGTTTGAGTTGGCTTGGAAGCTGAAGTGCAAAGGCGTAACCGTTTTCCGTTACGGAAGCAAACCTGAACAAGTCCTCTACATTGGGGAAGTGAAAACTGCTGAGAGAAAATTTGTTTCAGCAGAGTCAGAATACGCAGGAGGCTGCCCAACCAAAACCTGCCCATTCCCATGATTGTGGGAAAGAAATATAATTCCCATGTTACAAAGTAACGCCTATGAACAATTCTTTGGGACTTGTCGGCGAAGAAAACGTGAAAATGCTTACAGACTTATATGAGTTGACAATGTGTGCAAGCTATTTCGACAACAGAAAGCTTGAACCAGCCTCCTTTGACCTTTTTATCAGGAAATTGCCTCCAAACAGGTCTTATCTTTTGTTTGCGGGTTTAGAACACGTCTTACATTTCATTGAAAAAACAAGGTTCACTGAAGAGCACATTAAATTTCTCAAAAGCCAAGGGTTTAAAGAGGATTTCCTCGACTATTTGAGAAACTTCAAGTTTACTGGCGACGTCTGGGCGGTTCCAGAGGGCACCATTGTCTTTCCAAACGAGCCGCTGATTAGGGTTACAGCGCCAATAATAGAAGCCCAGCTTATGGAAACTTTTGCGTTAAACACTGTAAACCTTCAAACAACTATAGCCACTAAGGCTTCAAGGGTGGTTTATGCGGCTAGAGGTAAACCCGTAATCGAGTTTGGTTTAAGACGGGAGCACGGCGTGGATGCGGGAATGAAGGTGGCGAGGGCAAGCTACATAGCGGGATGCGCAGGCACATCCAACGTTTTAGCCGGAATGAAGTATGGCATACCGGTTTTTGGCACTATGGCCCATTCCTTTGTGATGTCGTTCAGCACCGAATTGGAAGCCTTCAGAGCCTTTGCCAAAACTTTTCCAGACAAATCCACTCTTCTGATAGATACTTTTGACACCATTAAGGGCGCGGAAAACGCCATAGTGGTCGCCAAAGAACTGGAAGAAAAAGGGTTTAGGCTTCGCGGAGTAAGGCTGGACAGCGGAGACTTGGTAAGCCTAAGCAAGAAAGTCAGGCGAATGTTAGATGATAGTGGCCTTAGTTATGTGCAAATATTTGCAAGTGGAGACTTGGACGAGTATAGAATAGATGAACTGTTAAAGAAAGGAGCAAAAATAGACTCATTTGGCGTTGGAACGAAGATGGGGACATCCGCCGACAAGCCTTACGTTGACATAATCTACAAGCTTTGTGAAAAAGTAGACGGGAAAGGCGTTTTTCAGCCTATTATGAAGTTAAGCGAGGGCAAAGCCACGCTTCCAGGGCGAAAGCAGGTCTTTAGGCTAAGAGATGCGGAGGGCAATTTCGTAAAAGACATCATTGCTTTAGAAGATGAGAAAATAGATGGGGAGCCTTTACTCGTTAAAGTTGTTGAAAAGGGCAGAGTAGTCTACGATTTTCCGACACTTGAAGAGATAAGAGAAAGGGCTTTGGAGAACCTTTCAAGGCTTCATGAAAAATATAAACAGTTGAAAAATGCGGCAAAATATCCTGTGGAGCTAAGCCCAAAACTTAAAAAATTGATAAGGGAACTGAGGCGGAAGCTGAAGAAAATTGAAGGTTTAGGCGCCGATTAACTAGGCCTGCTCATTTATCCCACTAAGAACGTTATTAAGATGTTTATGAAGGTAACCTCTATTACGGCGGCTATTAAGAATATGCCGTAAATATAGATTAGATCCCTCGTGGAAAGGGTTCGGCTTAAGGTTTTCTTGATTGTGAAGTATATGCCGTAGCCTTCAATTAATCCTACAGGCGTGCTTATGAGCAGAATTAGGGGCAGAGTTTCAAGGAGGATTCCGCCTTGAATAAGGGTTCCTCCCCGTAATATGCTTAGGAATACTATCGTAAACGTGAAGACTAGAGCGAAGATTTGCGGGTGTTCAAGCACTATGTGCGAGTATTTTTCATGCTTAAAGAAGTTTGAAACTACAAGGTTCACGTAGAAGGGCATGCCTAAAAGGATAAGAGAGGCCTCATTGAAAGCGTTAAAGTCCTATGGTGAAAAGCCACTCGAACACTAGGTAGAATATGCCAAACAGCAAGGCTATAAGGACTAAAACCGCTACGAAGACTATTATGGCCAGTATGCCCACGGCGACGGCGCCAAGCCAACCGGTTTCGTAAAGCCTCTTAATCAAAAGAAGCCAAGTGAAAATGCTGAGAAGCAACGCGAGAAGGCTGTAGGGGATAAACACCATAAATACGCTTGACAGAATTGTTCCGAGAAGCGCAATGATAAAGGCGTCTGAGAAAAGGGCGCGTTTTTTACCCACAACAACGCGTCCAGCAATATAAAGAACAACGGCCAAAACTAGAAGCTCAACCAAAAACAATACTACACCAAAGGCTAAGTTGCGCAAAATCCGCTCAAACCGGCTTCCATTACCCCTCACAAGAACAGCGTAAAGGATAAACTGAATTAGCTGAACCAGCATATACATTAACCTCGCATTATTGCGTTAATTTGTTAGCCTCTTCATAAAAGTTTTATGAATCAACCTTTTATGACCCTTTTCACGTCTTATTTTGAAAAGCACTGTTCCGCCATGGATGTAAGATTTTCCTTTTTATTTTGTTAACTCTTATGATTAAACCTCTTATGATTAAACGGTGCTTCTCGCCAAAGCTCAAATGCCCCGCTCAAATTAGTATAGAGTTGTTCCCATTTTATGCATGTTTCTCCTATTGCTGCTTAAAACGCTTGTTGAAATGTGCTGAATGTTGTTAGAAATTAAAAATAGGAAGTTTCTTTAGTAATGGAGTAAAGTATAGCAAATGGTTGGAGGCTGTGACTGGTTTGGCTGAAAAGATTGCAATGGACAAGCCTATTGTGGAGATTGATGGGGATGAGATGGCCCGGGTTATGTGGGCTCTGGTTAAAGAGCAGCTCATCCTGCCATATGTAGATTTGAAAACCGAATATTACGACTTGCACGTTAAGCGCCGAGATGAAACTAATGATAAGGTAACTGTGGAAGCAGCTGAAGCCATTAAGCGGTGGCGCGTAGGCGTTAAATGTGCCACTATAACGCCTAATGCTGAGAGGGTGAAAGAGTACGGCTTAAAGAAGGAATGGAAAAGCCCCAACGCCACTATAAGGAACATGTTGGACGGTACCATTTTCAGAGCACCCATAATATTAGGCAATGTTTTGCCTGCTGTGCGGTTTTGGAAAAAACCCATAGTGGTTGCACGACACGCCTTCGGCGACATATACGACGGCGTAGGCGTTAGATTTGACTGTGCTGCCGACGCTGAGGTTGTGATTAGACAAAGCGACGGCAAAGAGCTTAGGGCGCGGTTTCCAAGCTTTAAAGGCGCAGGCGTCCTTCAAGGAATCTACAACCTAGACGCTTCTATAGAGAGTTTTGCCAGAGCCTCTTTCAGATACGCCTTGGAAAACCGGATGGACTTGTGGTTTGCAGCGAAGGATACAATTTCAAAGGTTTACGACGGACAATTCAAGGCTATTTTCCAGAAAATTTACGAAGAAGAGTTTAAGGCAAAATATGAGAAAGCGGGGCTGAGCTACCAATACTTTTTGATAGATGACGCTGTGGCCCGAGTGGTTAGGTCTGAAGGCGGATTTGTTTGGGCGTGCAAAAACTTTGACGGCGACGTTTTCTCAGACTTCGTGGCAACCGCCTATGTTGGCAGCCTAGCCCTCATGACTTCAGCGCTTTTCTCGCCTAAAGGCCACTTTTTGGCGGAAGCAGCCCATGGCACCGTCCAAAAACATTACTATAGACATTTGAAGGGCGAGAAAACCTCAACCAACCCGACGGCTATAATATTTGCTTGGGCGGCTACATTGAAAAGGCGAGGCGAGCTAGACGGCATAAAAGAGTTAGCAGAGTTTGCTTCAAAACTGGAAACAGCGGTAAAGCTCACCATAGAAAGGGATAGAATAATGACCGTTGATGTGGCCAAAGTTTCTGAACCGCCAGTGAAGGGCATAGCCACTACAGAAGAGTTCATCACATCCGTGAAAAGAAACTTGGAAAAGCTTTCTTGAGAAAAACCCCCTTAAGCCCTTAAACTTTAATTACGCCTTCCTGCAACTTTCCGGCGTGATTTTGGCAAACGCTTAAAAGCCTTTATGTTAGGGATATTTGCAATGTAAAAGGTGCAGCGTTGATGCCAAATCGTCCAGTTATAGTTGGTGCCGGGAGAACCAAGTTTGGAGAGCATTATGAGAAGCAGCCTGAAAGGCTTATTGAAGAGGCTTGGCTTAGGGCTTCCCAGGAAGCTGGGCTAGAGCGTAAAGACCTTGAGGCATGTTACATTTCAGACTATTTTCTGCTTTTAACGAACAAGCTTGGTCTTGAAGAGGGTTTTCTTTCGGAGTTAACCGAGCTTCATGTGCCCATGGATTTTGCCCGCTCCTTCAGTTCAGCCTTTTCCAACGCGTGTAACGCCATCCAGGCTGGAAAATATGATTTGGTGCTTATCGGCGGAATAGAGAAGATGACAGACCGTTGGGATAAAATCCGCGACGATTTGATGCTTTTGGGAGATCCGTGGAGCTATTACGCTGGGGGCACGCCGGAAGCTAATCACGAGCTTATGCTTAGGGCTTACATTAAAAAGTATGGCATAAACGGTGAGAACCTTGAAAAATTGAACATAGCCCTGGCGCAGATTTCGGTTAAAAATCATTTAAACGCCTTAAAAAACGAGTATGCTCAGTTCCAAAGAAAAATAACAGTGGAGCAGGTTTTGGAGGCTAGGCGAAACGCCCGTAAGTCTTTGGGGATTTATGATTTTGCCCCCATATCTGACGGCGCAACCGCGGTTATTCTTGCAAGCGAGGAGACTGCTAGAAAGATTACTGACAAGCCTGTTTACGTTCTAGGCTCTTCATCAGCCACAGACTACTTAACATTCCCGGCGAGGGAGGACTTGACAGGGTTTCTTTCAACTCGCCTAGCCATGGAGGAAGCTTTGAAAACTGCGGGGATAAGCCTTTGGGACATCCAGATTTTGGAGCTTTACGATCAGTCTACGGTTATGGAGATGGTTTCCCTGGAAGATTTAGGCTTCTTCGAACGGGGTAAAGCTTGGAAAACCGTGTTTGAAAGCTGCCAAGATTATAAAGGGTATTATGCGGTGAACGGGCGGAAGCTTTTCGTAAACATGAACGGTGGTTTAAAGGCGGATGGCAACCCGTTAGGGGCTACTGGCGGCGCCCAAATCTACGAAGTTTTTAAACAGTTGCGTGGAGAAGCCGGTGAACGGCAAGTTATAAGCGATAAAGAGTTAAGGTATGGCTGTGTGCTTGAGCTTGAAGGTTTCGGCACCAAGGGGCATGTGCACATTTTGGGGAGGAATTAAATGAGCAGCGAACCCATAGAACGCAGAGTCTCCTATCTTGGAGATAGACTTAGGGGGAGACGCTGCCAAATCTGTGGAAAAGAATACTTCGAAATAAGGGACTACTGCGGCAACTGCGGTAGGAAAAGCTTTGGGAAAATGGCGGGCATAGACCTCTTCTACGAAAAAGGAAAACTGGAAATCTGCACTCTTGTTAACGAGCCTACAAACAAATTTATAAAACTGGGCAACTACGTCTACGGCATAGTTTCCTTTCACAATGGAAAAATAAGAGTCCCGGGAAGGCTGACGGATAAAATAATAAAAGACGGCGAAACCGTGGATTTTTCAGCCCTTGAAGGAAGAGAAGTCGTTCCAAGATTTAGGAGACGCTATTCAGTAAGCAAAAGCGAAATAATCCCAACCATTTCATTGGCTTTCACTTTTGCCGATGAATATTATCCACATCAGGAATATATGGTTGCGAAACCCAACAAGGAATATGAAGTACCTGGGATAGTTGGCTACGGCGCGTATGTGTCACGGTTTAGAGTAAGGGAAGGAGGCATTGAACGTTCAGTTCCCTTCATAGACGAAGACGCCATAACTGCGGCTGTTGAAGCTGGAAAACTGGCGTTAATCCATTCGGGAGTTGACAACTCGCTTATAGGCAAGGTTTACGTTGGCTCCGAGTCAAACCCCTACGCTGTGAAACCCATAGCCTCAAAAGTGGCACAGGTCTTAAAACTTGGCGAAGAAGACGAAGACGTCCAAGGCGTGGACGCCGTAGACACGGAGTTTGCGTGCAAAGCTGCCACAAGCATGTTTAAGGATGCTGCCTCGCTGGTTAATTACCCGAAAATCGGATTCCCCTACGCTATGGTTATAGGCGCAGACAACTCTCAAGCAGCTCCAAGAAACTGTCCAGGCGGGGAACTAGACTTCTTTGTGGGCTTCGGCGGCTGCGCCTACATTTTCGGCAAAACCGACGTCATAGCCCAGCTGGAAGGATGGTACTCGTGCACTTCGGACACGCCTGATTTTTGGCGGAGAGACGGCGAGCCCTACCCCATGCATGGGGGGCGGTTTACAGGAGACCCAGCCTATTTCAAGCATATTCGGAAAGCAGCGAAAAAGCTTATGGAACGGCTTAACCTAACAGTCAGCGACGTAGACTATTTTGTGGCCCACCAGCCTAACATGCAGTTTCCGGTGCGTATAGCCAAAGAACTGGGATTCAAAGAAGACCAGTATTTGCCCTCGCTTCAGGTGGCCAAGTTTGGCAACACTTATTCCGGTTCTTCGCCGGTTGGCTTGGCTGCTGTGCTTGACATTGCAAAACCAGACGAGCGTATCTTAATCGTAAGCTATGGTTCAGGAGCTGGAAGCGACGCCTACTCCTTCGTAACAACAAGCCAAATAACCGAGAAACGGCAACGCCAAAAAATGACAGTAAAGTATCAGGCGGAAAACCCGTTTCTGGAATATGTGGACTACACGACATATAGGCAACTAAAACTTGGGATGTAACGAACCCTTAATAAAGTAGTTGAGTAAAATATGCCAAGGAGCCTAAACCTTTGTCCGCCCAGGAAGTGTTAAAAGTTCTATATGCCCCTCACAAGGCGTTTACGGCGTTAATACAAAATCCTCGATACCTCGTGCCCATAATAGCGATGATTTTATTTGTTGCAGCGAACATGGCGTCAACCTACACCCTTGCAACTAAAACTTACGTTGAGAAAACTTTTCCAACACAGAAAGACGAGTGGACTGAAAACACCACTTTATGGCAGCCAGTCGGCGGGGTTTATCCCATAGCAAATTACAACGACCATATTGAAGGAGTTGTTTACGGGAATAAAAGCATAGAATTCGATGCGGAAAACAGCACAGAAGTCTCCATGCAACTAGCCAACATAGGGCCGATAAACTGTTCAGGAGAAAATGGTTACAAGAAACTTTATGTGAGAATAAAATGTGTAAGCCCTGAGGCTGTTCCTAAAAACGTTTCAATATACTTATACTCAACCACGCTTTCAGACTTTTTCTATAGAGAGTTAACTGAGAATTTTTCCAGCGCAACAATGGACATATGGAACAACCTAACTATACCGCTCAATGATGAAACATGGCTGCGCGTTGGCAATGCTGATTGGGCGAACGTTAACGGCTTAAGGTTGGTTTTTGAATGGGCTGAAAAATCAGACATAACAGTTTTAGTTGATGGATTGTTTTTCGGCGGCGTTTATATGCCCTATGCGGAAAACCTTGCCGCCTTTTTAGCCAGTTATATGGCATACTCGTTTATGCAGTTTGTTATAAGATGGGTTTTCCTCGCCGGAATAATCCACATCATGAGCAAGGCGTTCAAAGCTAACAACGTCTGGAGAGTCACTTTGATACTGGTTGGCTCAGCCTTAATAACCATGTTTATACAAGCCCTTGCGAATGCCGCGATCTTTTCGACAACCATGCCGGTTATTAAGTATCCTTTTGCATATTTGGGCGGTGTTGAAGGCGAAAGCTTAGCAGCTTACAACCAGATATTGGCAGAAACCGCGTTTGTGGATCAGATTTATAGCTATGTTCAAGCAGCAATAGTCGTTTGGACCATAGCCCTTTGCGGTCTTGCAGTGCGTCTTTCAACAGGATTTTCATGGGCTAAAAGCTTCCTCATAGCCGCCGTGGCTTATTTCGCTACCATAACCATTGAAGGTTTTCTGGTGAGATGAAAACTGTAAACTTATTCGTATCTCAGGGCTACTACCGGCGGGATTTTTGACGCCCGATAGGCTGGGAGGACTCCGCCAAACAAGCCTATAAGCATTGTAAACGTTAAAGCTTGAATTATAAGCTGAGGGGTTATGAGCGGGCTTAGTTGCAGGACGATTCCGCTTTCGCCTATTCCGCCTATGGTGAAGCCCCTTGAGGATAATACGTAAGCGCCTGCCACGCCGCATGTTATTCCCGCTGCTCCTCCCACGAGGCTCATCATTATCGACTCTAAAAGAATCATGAGCAATATTTGGGAACTTGTATAACCTATGGCTTTCATGACGCCTATTTCTCTGGTGCGTTCCATGACTGAGGTTATCATGGTTGCAGCTACTCCGGCAATTGCCACGGCGAAGGCTGAAAGCGAAGTTGAAAAGTTTATGAAATTTATTGCGCCGGTGACGCTTGATATGGCTTCGGCTATGGAGCTGAAGGCGATTATTTGAACTTTCTCTTCGTAATGTTCCCTTAAAGTTGAAACTGTAGGCTTTACGTTTGCCGGGTCATTCACCAAGACAAGTA
The DNA here is from genome assembly GCA_009889605.1 of Candidatus Bathyarchaeota archaeon. GTDB lineage: Archaea > Thermoproteota > Bathyarchaeia > Bathyarchaeales > Bathycorpusculaceae > WUQU01. Next base: position 16,810 of record WUQU01000447.1, read on the forward strand.
TCCCAGACCACTTGTCTAAGCCTAGAAGTCTCTTGCCAGCGTCGAAGCACATGAAAACCGTTGAGTCAGGGTCGACGATTAAGGCGCCGCCGTACTCCTCGAGTATGGCGCCTGCTATCACGTTTACGGTTTTCTTGCCTGTTATTTTTCCGCCTTCGATTTTCGGTATAGTCAGCGTCAAAACGTCTTCTAGGCCGAAGTATTTATCGCCGTCTTTGTAGGCTATTTTTCTGCCTATTATGGAGTAGATTATGTTGGATTCTGGTGGGACAGTGCCTTCGCCTATTTTTAGGCTGCCTATGGCTTCAAAAAGCATGTTGTAGTCCACGGCGAATATGGAGACTTTAAGGTCTTCAGTGCCTCTTTTGAGAAGGCCTTGCGTGTTGTAGAAGGGTTCTGCGCGGGTTATTGTGCGGACGGTTCTGATGTAGTTTAGGTCTTCCTCGTCAAGCTTGTAGTTTTCTGTGGGGAAAACTGCGATGGCGTTCTGTCCCAAAGAGGTAACTCTTTCAACTATGTAGTTTGAGTAGCTTCCCACAACTGAACTCATCATGACTAGGACTAAGGGGCCGATGGCTATGCCTATTATCGTGAGCACTGCTCTTGTTCTTCTTTCGCTTAAAGCCTTCAAAGAAAGTCTGAGAAAATCTGCAAGCATTTCTTAGCCCCGTTTTCCTTTTAAGGGTTCGCAGGCACCTTTGATTTCTTCATCATTCTGTAAATCATGATTGTTGAAATGGCTAGAAAAACGATTACACCTGCCACGATAATCCATCTTTCAACTGGCCACTGTTCAGTTTGAACAGGCGGAGGCGTAGTTTCCTCCTGCAAGGTTACAGTGACATTCATTTCGCTTTTTTCCTGTTCGTTGAACACGTTGTAGTATTTTAGTGTTAGAAGGGCGGTGCTGCCATACCTGTTTATGTCTACTCTGAAGGCGATTTCTGAGCCGGGGTCTATGTCGCCTATGAAGGAAGACTGCACCGTGTTGCCGATTTTGAGTTCTGCTTCGACGCACCGCGCCGTGGAAGAGCCGTAATTAACTATTATTCCAGTTACTGTTGAGGAAGCGTTTGTTCCGGTTGCTCTGAGGTTTCTGATTACCAGGTCTATGAAGGGCTCAACGGTTACCGTTAAAGAGTTGTTAAACGTGCGGGAATATCCGCTTGCATCCCGGTAAATTATTGAGACCATGAATGGAACAGGCCCATAAGTTATGGATGACGCCCCGCCTGTCTGCGCATAAAAGCCAAGAGGATTATAAGCAAAATTTAACGGTATTTTGCAGTTTTCTCCAGGGTTTATTTTTTCAATGTAGTTTACTGCTGGAGAGGCTATCAGCACGGGCGCCGCTTGATAGGGCGAAACCACAATGTAAGCGTCATATATTGGGGTGCTGCCGCGGTTAGCTATGGTTAAAGAAGTGTTCACGTAGCGGCTTCTCACGCTTATGCTCTTATCCATGGATATTTCAATGTATTGGACTCTTCCAAGGATGGTAACAGGGATTGTTATGGGGGTTTCTCTTTTGCCTCCCCAAGTGTCGATGTAGGACATTCGCCCGTTAAATGTGTAATTTCCAACTTTTACATCAAGAAGGTTTAGGGTAACCATGAATGTTAGGATGTCGCCTCGGCTATACACTTGCGCCGTGCTTGCTTGCTGAGCAGACAAAATAGAGCCTAAAATTTGGGCAAGGTTCTGGGTTTGCAGTGGCTGAGGCAACTGCACCGATATAGGTGTGGCTTTAACACGGCTGGAATTGTCTGCAGTGTTGTATATGCCCTTTGGCAGGTTTAGTTCAAGCACTGCGCCGTGGAGGCCGTCCACGTATACATTTCTAATCAGTATAACCAGGTGGGCGCCGTAGGTGTTTGGTCCAACGGAGCCTTCATACCATCTGGAATCCACAAGTTCCAAGGCGGAGCTGTCGTTGTTGACGACTATTTGCAGGTTAAACTCTTCATTGCGTCTTACGCCTGGGCCTCCTGAAAGCAGTATGCAGTCGACGGTTAAGGTTGCGTTATAGCTTTTTGGCGTTATGCTGCCTACCGAAATTGTGAATGAGGCTGTGAAGGTGGCTAGGCTTCTTATTGGGCCTTCAAAGTATGCTGTAGCAGTGTTTTGTCCCTTAGAAGTCATCCCG
>WUQU01000448.1 GCA_009889605.1 Candidatus Bathyarchaeota archaeon
ATTTGGCTACGGGTATGGCTTGGCATTTGGCGCAGTATGAAATGGAATTTACGCCTTGTGGAGATGTTGACTATTTTCCAGCGTGTGCTTTGCTGGTGAAAAGGGAGGTTTTTGATAAAATTGGGCTTTTGGATGAGCGTTTTTTTGTTTACGCTGAGGATCCGGATTTTTGTCTTCGAGCGCGGTGGGCGGGTTTTAAGCTGAAATTTGTTCCAGATGCTGTTGTATATCATAGGGTTTCTATGGGGATGAAGCATGAGCCAGCGAGGGTTCAATATGTGAAGCTAGAAAGTGAGTTTAAGTTTATTTTGAAGGTTTGGCCTTACTGGTGTCTTCCTTTAACTCTTTTTTTGAGGCTCATGGTTATTCCTTTATGGGAAGTCGTGGTTCTCCGTCAGCCTTTGAGCCGTTTGGGTTTAACTTGGCGTGCTTTCTTTAACGCGTTAATTGCGGGACATAAAGCTGAAAGAAATAGTAGGGTTGGCACATTATTGCGTTTTCGCCTTAGGGAATGTTTGCATGTGGCGGAAAAACGGGCGCAGCTTATGCGGAATATTAAATTTTCAAGGGTTTCAAGTTCCATAGAAAGAGGAGTTCCGACTGGAGAGAGGCTTGAGGATTATGGAGTTATTAAAGAATTGAAAAAATAAGGCGTGTTTGGAAGACGAATTGTGGCGTCCTTTTGGATTTAGGTTGTGGTTATGGAGCGTACACAAAGGAGTTTGCAAAGAATGCTTTTTTAGCGGTGGGCTTAGATGTTGAACGAAAGTTCTTAAAAAGGGCTAAAAAGGGGGAATTCTGGATTCAACATTGAATTTGTTTTGGCCTCTGGAGAATTTTTGCCTTTTAGGGATGAGTCCTTTGATAGCGTTTTCTTAATTGAGGTATTGGAGCATGTTTTGGATGAGGTGAAAGTTTTGAATGAAGCCCATAGGGTTCTTAGTTGCGGCGGAGAAGCCATAATAACCGTGCCCAACAAACTTTTTCCTTTTGAGACGCATAGCATAAGGCTTGGCTTGAAGGTAATAGAACCGCCTATTCCGTTTTTCAGTTGGCTTCCCAATAGAATTAGAAATAAACATGAAAGGGCCAGAGTGTATGCTCCTAGCGGTCTTGTTAAAAGCTTAACGAGGCAATTTTCAATTCGCCAAATAGATTACATTCCTCCGCTACTTGAAGGTCGGCCTTTCCAGAAAAATGGATGTTGGCTTATTGCAGTGAGAAATCTAGCTGAAAAGGTATTTTCCAAGATTCCTTTTAAATGGCTTTCAATGTCGATTTTGGTGGTTGCTCAGAAAAAGAAGTGAGCGGGTATGATAAAGTTCTTACAGCTTAAGAACACTTTTTACATGAAGACTTTACGCTTAATCCTCAGCCACGAGCTTAATGCACCTATAATTATCGGCGTCCTCTTACGTCTCATGATAATGCCCTACTTTTCTTGGCCCCACGATTTAAGCGCTTATTGTTCTAGTGTTATCTGGTTTGCTAATGGTTATAATCCCTACGCTGTTCGCGCTTCCCTATATCCGCCTTTCATATACTTCGCAACTTTTCCCATTTTCAGCATAGCCCACTGGATTGGACTCTTCCCAGGATACCATTATGTTGCTTCAGCAGCAAACACCGGCGCGTTCACGGGAATGGTAAGCCCTAACCAAGTCAATCCAACCTTCCTGTTTCTATGGAAAATTCCAAACCTTTGCTTCGACCTCTTAACAGGGCTACTCGTCTACCGCTTCGCCAAGGACCTAACCGACAACCCTAAAATGCCTAAACGCGCTTTCATCCTATGGTTTTTCAACCCGCTCACACTAACCATTTCTTACCTTCACGGCGCCTTCGACGTCATCGCAGCCTTCTTCATTTTTTTAGGAACCTATTTGCTATACAAACAAAAATGCTTCACCGCAGGACTCAGCTTTGGATTAGGCATATTAACCAAACTATCCCCCATATACGTAAGCTTCCCTTTTGCAGTAATGATCCTATTTAAAGATACGCTAAACCGCCCAATCATACACACAC
>WUQU01000449.1 GCA_009889605.1 Candidatus Bathyarchaeota archaeon
AAGTATCGATATCTTATTCCAGAAGTCAAAATCCCTGTTTTCAGAAGTTGAGTTGCCGTATTCTCTGACAAGTGTCACAAGATCTCTCAATAATTGAAGGACCTCAACTGGAAGTCGCAACGTTTTATGCGGATATTCTTTCAGTGTTCTTATTATAAAATCAAGCAATCTAAGGAGCTCAAAGCTATCTGCAACAGAAGAACCGAATAATCCAGGCAATCCGTTTAATGCATCATACCAGCCTGGCTTTCCTGCTTCCATTTCAATACCAATGCCACTTGGATCAAGTGTCGCAAATTTTGCGACAGCTAAATTTATTAACTTAGCGATCAAGGATGTTTTGTAAATATCACCAGTTCCCTTATTCTTTCGCATAACGTTTTTGTATTCAGCGCGGGATTCTATCAGTCTTTTCTTTTCTTGGTCTTCGTATGTAGACTTATACTGCCTCACTTTACCGTCAGCAATTACGTATCTCTTGCTCCTTGGAAGTACACAATAAGTGTCATCGTAGTAAGTGTAGCTTTCATCGTTGAAGAGCAGTTCTTCTTTGTGATCCGGATATACCGAAAGGTAACTTTCTATCAAGTCCAAATTGTACGTCCAGTGATCGGTCCAGTATCCCTCACCATGTACAGCATCGATTTCTTCTTCGATGTAATTTCCTAAATATCTGAGCAATTCTTCAAAATCTTTTCTAAGCTTTATATTTTTATCTTCAATGAATTTTAAGAGCTTTCCTGGAGTAAATGAATTACTTTTCAAGAATTCTAAAACTACATCTACGTTAGTACCATCTTCGAAGAAATCATTTAGCAATAACTTGTCAAGTTTTGTCACATCTACTCTGTACTTTACACCGTTTATAACCAAAGGATTGTAACCATCTGTCTGTATTAGGTTCATGAAAAACCTTATGTTGTATCTTTCAACTCCTGGATTGAAGAATACATCATCTCTCCTGTTTTGATTTACATCTCGATAGTTTGCGTTTCCTGAAGAATAATACTCAGGCAACAATACAAAGTAGTTGTAGTCGAGTTCCAAATCGCCGTGTTTTCTTGAATATATGTGATAAACTAAAGGATTTTCACCATTTCTAACTATAACTGGATAGCCACCTCTTAGTACATTATCGAGATAGTTTTGCTTTGCATACTCGTCAAATAATTTGGAGCCTGTCTTTGTCCACACTCTGCTTACGATGTCTTCCGTTATCAGCCTATTCTCGCGGTACTTCTCTTCTAAATACTTACTATCGGAGA
>WUQU01000450.1 GCA_009889605.1 Candidatus Bathyarchaeota archaeon
ACGTAAAAGTTCTTCAGCATTATTTAAGGCTAGCTTGTAGGCTACATAGGTTATTGTGAAGGCGATGGCTCCGCTTATGGGCAACGCCGCGTAAGGATAGTAGCTGGGCAACAGTGAAGACGCCATAAAAGCAGATTGGGATATGCGTTGGAAACCGTAAGGAATCATCGGCGTAATTATCACCAGCCCTGCCACAGCGCATACAGCCACGTTAATAAAGCTCCAAAGGGGTCTTATCATTCTGGGCCTTGGAAGTTCCTGGAAGTCGGCGCCTTTTATCCCGCTAACAAGCGAAACCATGCCTATGGCAAAAGCCAGAAAAACAGATTCTAAAGCGCCTATGGTTATGGCTCTGGTTGACGGCGCCATTATAATAACAGCGGCGAAAGAGCAGACTAGTATCACGGCTAGGCTGAAGAGAACGATTAAGGTGTATTTGGCCTTAACAAAGCTTTTTGCAGAAATAGGCAGCGAATGGATGAACCATATGTTGCTTCCTTCTGAGCCGACAATTATGTTTCCTAAAGAGTAGGCGATTAAGCATCCAGGCAGTAAAGCCAAGTATACGAATAGGAAAGAGGAGAATTCAGGCGGCAGTGCTGTTCCGCTTCTTATTGTTGAGATAAGGGCATAAGGATGACGACTACGGGAACTACAAAGATGTACATGAGTTCACGGCGCCTGGTGAACGCTTTAAAATCTTTTCTTATAATTGAGGCTTCAAGAGGCGAAAAGCCCAGCCTCCCAAGGAAACCGGTTTTCGGAGCGTAAACTTTGCTGGAAACCTTTATTGTTGGGGCTTCGTATAAGCTGAACCGCGCGTTTAAATTGACGGCTGCTAAAAAGAGGACGTAGGCAAATCCTATGGAAAACAGCGTAAACAGTATGGTTTCCAGCCATAAGCCAGAGGAGAAAGCCGACAAGGCTACACCGGGCCAAAGGTATGGGATAAACCATAACATTCTTTGTCCGGTGGCAACCCATTCGAGGAGCATTTGAGGCGTCACATTATAGACAAGAGAGAAGTAGATTGTATAGAAAATTATGAAGAATATTATAGTGCCTATAAGTCTCACCCAAACAGCGGCTCTGCCAGCAGCCTTTGTAATGGCGCCGTAAAGTCGGACCTGCACAATTTTAAACACTTCTGTGGTTATGCTGGATAGGAGGAGGCTTATTAAGAGGGCTAGCACGGTGAAAGCGGCTATGGGCAGCAGCCCCAAAAACAGCGAAACAACAGTTATGGCGGAGCATATGAAGAGGTTAACTATTAAGGGCACACCTAAAATGTTGGCTATCACAGATGCGAGAGTGTGTTCTTCCCATGTGATGGGGAACCAGTAGAGGGGTTGGGCGGTTATTTTTGCGCCTATGCGCTGGATTTGGCCCATATGGGTGAAAACAAGCCCGTAAAGAAGCGTGATGGTGGGCAAGGCTATAAAAAGGTTGGTTGCTCCTTCCAGAACTAACTGCTTCAGCGTCGGATCTGTTACTCCGGCTAAAAAGTTTCCAACAAAGAAGCCAGCTAACAGCCCTATGACGCATGCGCCAAGGTACATGGCGTAGGTTAAAAGCCTGTTTTCTTTGAACTGTCTGAACTTTGCGCCTCTAACCGCTCTGGAAGCCTTAACATCCACACTTATTAGCCGCAGGACATTTTTCCAGTTCACTTCATCAACGCCTCAACAATAGGCTTAACATCGCCTGTTCCTGTAAGCTTTAGGAAAATGTCTTCAAGCCCGGAATCGGGCATCTTCGCTTTACGCCTAAGTTCGTCCATAGTGCCTAAGGCTAACAGTCGCCCACCGTACATTATGGCTATGCGGTCGCACATGGCTTGGGCAATTTCCAACACGTGAGTTGACATGATGGTTGTGACTCCTTGAGAAGTAAGCTCCCGCAAGAGGTCTTTCACGATTCTTGCGGATTTAGGGTCTAAACCGCTTAGGGGCTCGTCTAAAAGCAGAAGTTCAGGCTTATGCATAAGCGCTGAGATTATGACAATTTTCTGTTTCATTCCTTCAGAATAGGAGCTGATCATGTCGCCTTCTCTGCCTTCCAAATCCAACGCTTTGACAAACTCTTCAATTCGCTTTTTCTTCTCTTCCAGAGTCATGCCGTAAACGTCGCCTGTAAAGTCGAGAAACTCAAGCCCCGTTAGGAACTCGTAGATTCTAGGCGCTTCGGGCACATAACCCACTTTTCGTTTAACCTCGATGGGATTATCCTCAACATTGATGCCCAAAACGTTTACAGAGCCGGAATCGGGTTTCACCAGTCCCAAAATCATTTTGATTGTTGTAGATTTACCAGATCCATTCGGGCCGAGAAGGCCCAGTATTTCGCCTCGTTTAACTTCTAGGTCGAGGTAATCCACAGCAGTTAGGGGGCCATAACGCTTAGAAACTCCGGTTAACTTGACGGCGGGGGAATAATCCAACCAGTCGCCTCCATCGAACAATTTCATTCTTCACAAGTTTAACTTTTTTGTAAGGAAAACTGGCTTAAGGCTTTTAGGCTTTTGAGCTGCTTGCAAACTTTGAAAAAGAGGGGTTATTTGTACCATTCAAGTATGGCTTTAACAGTTTTGTCAGAATAACCATAATTTTTAAGCATCTTGCAGAGTTGCCGCCTATCCAATTTAACACCAAAAGAGGAGAGGCTGTCATGATTTAAAATCAATATTCCAAAAGTAGATATATCTTGGTTACTGCACCTTTTTAAGGGTTTACAGGGTGTTTTAGCTGCGTTCAGCAGTGAGTTTGCCCATTGAAAATCATCCGCGTCTTTTGTCATGGATTGATATGTGTAGGCTGCTGGTTTCCATGTCCAATTTAGGTTTATGATGCCGTATCCTTGAGGATTGTCTGTGCTGACTGTGTGTGGCGCGGGGTCTATCAGCCTAAACCAGTAGATGGTTTCAAGCCATGGAAAGGCTGTTGAAAGCTGGAAGGCTTCCCGCAGATATTTTGAAATGTTTTCTTGTGAAACGTCGCAGTCGCTGTAGCCGAACTCGCTGAAAAAGACTGGGGTTTCGCCGTCACCGTAACTTTTCATAACATTATAAACGGCCTTGTTTGGATTCACCCAATTCGAAACTGCAGGTTCCTCGTGGAAAAGATAAGGATGCCAACATGCAATTTGGAAATAGTCATCTGGACGTGTGCTTGGCCACTCGCCGCTTTTTATGTTTTGGTATAGTTTTTCGAGGAAAACGGCAATTCCGTTGATGCCTGGGTCTGGTGCAAGTCCGCCTAAAACTGTTTTTGCTTTCGGGTTTCCTTCGTGGATGCTCAGCGAGCCGTAATAGAGCAGGTCTGTTGTTATGTCAGCTTTCTCTTGAAGAGAAAAATTATGTTTGGGAAATTCTGGAGGGTGAAGAAGCTTGTCGAGGTTGAATTCGTTTCCTATCTCCCATAAGGTTATATTTGGAAACGCCGCTGCAAGGGTTTTCCAAGACTCCTTATACTTTTCTAAAAACTTCATGTATTCCGAACCAAGCGCAGTGTTTCTGCGGGGAACAGCTTGAAAATCTCCATTGATGCCGGTCATCCAGTCTGGAAAATCGTGAGCCATACCCATAACGGTAATGTTATATGCGGCCGTTGCTGAGAGAACATGGTTTAAAGTTTCTGCAGAGGTTTGATTAATGGTTGTTGAGTTTACCAAGAGGACTTTCATCCATGTCCATTCTCGCAGTCTTTTCACGCCGAGCTGTTTAAGGGTTTCAAAAGACTGTTGAAGGCTGAGGTTTTCTTGTAAGTGGCGGGCGGTTAGGGGTTCGCAGATGCCGAAGACTTCAGGGCGGCATGCGCGCCGGCTGGTTTACCAATTGTAAATGATGAGGTATGAGAGGATGCCGCCCAAAATTATTGTTACAGTTAGGAGGATGACCAGCCAACATCGCCGGTTCATGTGAGGCGCCTCACTTTCCATTTTTGATAAGGGCGCAATAAAACCTTTTACCGTTTTCCCTGTTACCTTTGACCTCCTCGCTGAATTAACGTTGCCGCCGAAAAATGGGTTGGGCACTATTTTTATATTAAAAGGGAGGAGGGAAGTGTTAGCAGAAAAGAGGGTTTAAGCCTTGAATTTGGAGGAAATGAAACGGGAAATTGAGGCGCTTGTCTTGGCTAAGGGTTTCTATAATAGTCGAGAGGACATTCCCAAAAAGCTTCTTTTCGCATTCATCGAGTTGGGCGAGGCGGCTGACGCTTGGAAAAAAGGTTTAAGCGAAGAAACCATTGCTGAAGAGCTGATTGACGTAATCTTTTACGTTTTAGACGCAAGTCGGCTGGCATGTCCTTCTGTTAACATGGATGAAATGTTTAGGAAGAAACTGGAGAAAAACATGCGCCGCCCATACCAGTACGGCGAAGGCCACAGGCAGAAGGGCAAGTGAAGGCTACGGTTGGTTTAAATGTCATCGTTAACGCGTTTTTTGCGCCGACGACACTTGGCAGGCGGATATAGCGTTTCCACAAAAGTTAAGCACCTTAACAGCGCATATAAACTTCAAATGTTGTTGTGGCTTGTTTCGTTTCAACAACACAGATATCGTTTAAAGGCGAGTCTTCTCAAAATTAAGCAGCCTTTTTGGCGCGGTTTAATAAGCCGGCAGTTATACTTGTGTATGGTAAATTTAACAATAGATGGAGATGCGGATGCGCGAACGCCTTTTAAATGAGACGCAGCCAAAATAAGCTCACATTAGGGAGACATGGATAATGGTGCAGAAAGAAAAAACGGAAATCGGCCAATGTGAAAGGGAAATTGAAGTTGAAGGCCACTTGATAGATTATATGATACTTACGCGAATCTGGGATCGGATAATTGAGCTTGGCGGGGACTTTGAAACCCTGGAATTCCAGGTTGGAAAGCATAAGACCGACACCAGTTACGCGCGCATTCTTGTAAAGGGTAAAACACCGCAGCATTTGGAAAGCATATTGAAAGAGATTTACCATCTTGGCGCTGTTCCATACCGGACTGCGGAGGTTACGGTTGCCCCTGCGCCGGCGGACATGATGTTTCCAGACAACTTCTACTCCACAACAAACAATCCAACCCAAATTTACTATAAAGGCGAGTGGATTGACGTTGAAAACATTATGATGGACAAAGTTATAGTGGTTGACCCCGTCGCCAAAA
>WUQU01000451.1 GCA_009889605.1 Candidatus Bathyarchaeota archaeon
GAAATAGACATGTACAGCGAATATCTTTCCGCTGGTGTTTCTACAGTATATATTGGTGGCGGTACCCCGAGTATTTTTCCCCTGGAGAATATCGAGAGAATTTTTGAAAAGCTTTCAAAATATCTTAGTTTAGAAGAGGCTACAATAGAGGTTAATCCAGACTCATTAAGTGAAGAACTTGCGAAAGGATATAAAGACCTTGGCATAAGTAGACTAAGCATGGGATTACAAAGTGCGGATGATATAGTTTTAAAGAAGTCGGGTAGATTATATGATTTCGAAACATTCTTGCGAAAGTTTGACTTGGCCCGAAGATATTTTGATAACATCAATGTCGATTTTATAGTTGGTCTGCCGGGTGAAAGTTGGAAAAGCATCCAAGAGAATGTTCGGTTTATTAACGACTTTCAACCGGATCATATATCTATTTACATGCTCGAAGTGCACGGTGAGAATGGTAATCAAATCTTGAAAAGACCGGACGAGCAGACTTTTCAAAGATACGAAATGTTCTTAGATGCCGTTAAGAATTTAGGATATGAAAGGTATGAAATATCGAATTTTGCTATGAACGGGAAGTATTGTTTGCACAATTTGAAATACTGGTTCAACGCTGATTACATCGGTTTAGGGATTGCAGCTGGTGTGCACATTGGGTTTATTAGGTACAATAATTACGAATCTTTAAATGATTATTTCATCGCTATATCTGAAGGGAGACTGCCGAGAGTCTATGAAGTGGTAAACACTCCCGAACGTGAGGCGTTAGAAACGCTCTTCATGTCTCTTAGAACAAAATGGGGCGTGAATATTGAGTACCTCAAGGAAAAGACTCACGTAGATGTGTCTGAAATTCTGGATATTTTGAAAAGAAGGTTCGACTTTTTTGACGGCGTGAAACTTTCGGAAAAGGGTATGGACTTCAGTAATCTCTTTTTTGTGACAATGCTAAATATTTGGGAGGAATACTTCAAGTGAGAAGAGAAATTGCTGTTACGATAATCGCATATCTGATCCTTTTTGTACTTGGTGCGCTTGCTATGTACAGCTTAGATATTGCCAGAGAACAGGTACTTGGTATGTCGAGCAGCTTTTTCCAGAAGGACGTTATTATGCTTGTTTTGAGTTTGGTAATAATGATTGCCGCGATGAACATACCTTTTAGTTTTTATGAGAAGAACGCAAAGTGGTTTTATTTCATAGGTATAGTTTTGTTAATCTTGGTGTTTTTATTCCCGTCTATCAATGGGGCGCATAGGTGGATAAGAATTGGTGGATTTACACTGCAGTCCTCTGAGTTTGCAAAGATAATACTCATTCTTTATCTTTCTGTCTACGAAAAGAATAACAAGGGAAGAATGGAAGAGTTCAAACGCGGTTTTCTTTTTCCTTTGTTTTTAGGTGCAGTGTATGCAGGCTTAATTTTGATCGAACCCAATTTGAGTACAGCGCTCTTCACTTTTATGATTGCCGCGGTTACTTTGTACTACGGAGGGGCTAAGTTTCGGTACTTTTTGATATTGCTTTTCATAGTAATTGCTCTCTTTATCGTTGCCGTTATTGGTGGATTTCTCCACTCTTATCAGCTTGGAAGGTTGAGATACTTTTTCAGTGGCGAAGTA
>WUQU01000452.1 GCA_009889605.1 Candidatus Bathyarchaeota archaeon
GCGGACAAGATTCTTAGGGATGTGGGCTGCAAGCTTGAACCCTTAGAGAAGGGGCTTTTCATTGTGGATACGGCTGATATGATAGCTAAGCTGGCTTGTGGAGCTATCGACGCCGGAGCAAAAATAATTTTGGGCGTGACAGTTGACGATTTAATATATCGCGATTCGCCCACAAGAGTTGTTGGCGTTGTTGTACAGTGGACATCCGTCATCATGGCTGGCATCCATGTTGACCCGTTGGCTGTTAAGGCTAAAGCTGTTATTGACTGCACCGGTCACGATGCGGAGGTTCTCGCAGTAGCCTCTAGGAAAATTCCGGAGCTAGGAATAACCATTCAAGGCGAAAAGTCTATGTGGTCATCCCGCGCCGAAGAGTTAACAGTCAAAAACACTAGAGAAGTTTGTCCTGGACTTTTTGCCGCGGGAATGGCCGTGGCCGCCATAGACCAAACGCCACGTATGGGTCCAATATTTGGCGGCATGCTTCTCAGCGGGGTTAAAGTTGCACAGCTGGTTATAGATAAGTTTAAGGCAAGGGCGTCTAAATCTTCATGAACTTTTGCAGTATCTGCAAAAGAATGGTTGCAAATTATACTTGCCGAAGATGTGGTAAACGAGTTTGCAGAGACTGTTATTTTCACCATGGGATTTGCGTTGAGTGTGCTAGACTTTTAGGAAAGTAGCACTCTTTCAGGAGCATTGTAAATGTTCATCCGCCTTCCACGAACAAAGCCAATCAGTGTTAAGTTTGCCTTTTTGGCGATTTCTATACCAGAATCCAGTACCGCGGCTATTGAGGCAACTATTGGTATGCCAACTCTTGCGGTTTTTGAAACTATGTCGGACGTAAGCCTACCGGTTGAAACAAGGAAACAATGGCTGAAATCCACCCTTTTAAGAGACACTTTCCTATAACCTTGTCTACAGCGTTGTGGCGTCCAATGTCCTCTACGAAAACCAAAATTTTTCCGTTGGGCTTGTGTATTGCGGTTGCGTGTACTCCACCCAGTTTTTCTGAAAGTTTTCGCTATGTAGTTTAGGTTGTTTACACAGTTGTGGATTGTTTCAGCCTCCACCTTAAGGTTTGACTCAATTTTTAATTCTTTTTAAGGCTTGAGGAGCGTATGGCCCTCCGCATGCCGATAAAATTATTCGCGAAAATGTTCTGCAAGTTTTATTCGACTTTCAAAGTTCACTTTTGGATTGAATTTTACGTGGCAAACGTTTCCCTTTCCAACAGCTATTTTCTCAAATACGTACAGAAAATTGTAGATGAAATAAATAGTAGCATCGCCTGTTTTCTTGGTCTTGAAAAGAAATTTGTAGAACATTTACGAATGATTGTCAAAATTATGGCAGAAAGAAGAATTGCTAGAACTTTGGAAGCCAAACCAGAAGCTGTAAAGGGCGAGGAAGAGCCGCGAATAAGACCGCCAAAAAAGCCTGAGAAGCGGGCCTTCTAAAGAACCCATTGTTCCGTTAGATAAATTCCTTACCCGACTGAAAGTTTCTTCTTTTAGTTGCAGATAAGCGAAAATAATGTAGCAAATATTGTCAAAAATAGAAAAAGGGGGATGCGCGGGAGAAATCTCCATGGAGTAAGCGTGTCAATTATTATCACGGCAGCATTTTTCAAAACCATGCTCCTCACCCCAAATACACGAATAATTATTTTCACGGGAGTATTTAAGGAAACTTGCCTTATTTTGCAGCTTCCAAAGTGTAAAATCCACCTGTTAACCTTTCCGCGCCGTGCTCTTTGACGAGAACGGTGTCTTCTATGCGGAGCCCACCGAAGCCCACCATGTAGATGCCTGGCTCAATGGTTACAACATTGCCCGCTGCCAGCTTTTCTCTGCTCTGCGGACCCAGGGTTGGCGGTTCATGGATTTCTAAGCCTACGCCGTGCCCCAAACTATGGACAAAGTATTCGCCGTAGCCGGCTTCTTCTATAACCTTTCTCGCTTCAGCATCTACGGCTTTAGCTTCTGCCAGCGGTTTTACGGCGTGGACAGCTTTTTCTTGGGCTTTTTTGACAATTTCATATAGCTTTTTTTGTTTTTCTGAAGGTTTTCCCGCCACAAAAGTTCGGGTCATGTCTGAACGGTAATGCTGGTAGGCTGCGCCTATGTCCACGACAACTAAGTCGCCATTGCGGATTTCCCTTTCAGTGCAGCCACCATGAGGAAAAGCCGAGCGTGCCCCAGAAGCCACTATGGTTTCGAAGGCGGTTCCCCAAGAGCCTTTTCTTCGCATGGCGTATTCTATTTCAGCGGCAACTTCATACTCTTTTAGGCCAGGCCTTAAAGTTCCGTAGGCGGCTTTCATGCCCTCACATGTTAATTCTCCAGCCTTTTGCATAAGACTAAGCTCTTCAGCATCTTTTACTTTGCGAAGTTCCCAGACAAGCGTATTTTGAGGCGTAAGCCTTGTCTTACCTCTTAAAACTTTCAAAAGGCTGCGGTGGCTTTCAACTGTAAGCGTGTCAAAGGCAAGTTTTTCTATTTCGAAAACCTTAACTTGCGCTGCAACTTTCGCCATCAAGTTTTCGCCGCTTTTAACCAGCTCAACCCTAAATCCTTTTCCTTCAGCTTCAGCTTTTGCCTGTTCATAGTTGACATTGTAAACATAAAGAATGTTTTCGCCATTCCTCGCGATTAAGAGGCAAGCAGCTCCGGGAAAACCAGCAAAATACAACAAGTTAGCCTCGTTTGTGATTAGAAAGCCATCAAATTTTTTCATCTCAAAGGCTCTTTGTTTCAAGGCTTCTACTCGTTTCAAAATTTTCGCCTCTTCAAAGAGAATATGTGCTGTGTTTCTGCCTTATAAAAGGCTACGGTTTTTAGGGTTAAGTTTCCATTAAGGCTGTTTCAGCCGCCGCTTACAATAGAGGTTAAAACAACACGGTCTCCAGGATTAAGTTTGGTTTCAACCCCGTTTAGCTGGTTTAGGAGGTAACCGTTTACTGTAATTATGAAGTTTGTTTTCACGTCGGAGCCTCCCGGTTCGTAAACAGCTTTTTTAAAGGGCTCTCCATATTTTTCAGACAGCATTAAAAGCAAATCTCCTAGGGAGGCGCCTTCAGAAATTTCAATTTCCTCCTCTCTCCCACTGTGAATTATCTCTCTTATATGCCCAATGTATTCAACCTTAACCTTCAAACACGCACACCTACATGTCTCTGAAATATTTTGAATTTAAATTGCCTATTTATCTGTTTCACTCAAAAACTTGGCTAAGATGAATTGTGGAAAAGGGCAGTTTTCATAGATACCTTAATATATGCATGTCATAGATACCTTAATATATGCATGTAGGACTAATGAAATTCTCAAAAGTCATGGAGGTAAAATATTGTACGGATATGCTGGCAGAATTCTCCATGTAGATTTAACAACAGGCAAAACTTACACAGAGCCTTTGAATGAAGATTATGCCAAAAAATACATCGGCGGAATAGGTTTAGGCATGCGCTTGTGGCTTGACAATTCCAAGGCTGGAGTCGACCCGTTCAGTCCAGAAAACCCGCTGGTTTTGGCAACAGGACCAACATCAGGCACCGTTTGGCCCACTGGAGGAAACGGACATGCATTTGTGGCTAAGTCTCCGCAGAGCTATGGAATAAGCGAAGCTAAATCCCACGGCACTTTCGGCTCAGAGCTCAAGAGGGCAGGATACGACGCAGTGATTTTCCACGGCAAAGCTGAAAAGCCCGTTTACGTTTGGATCGACGATGATTCTGTTCAAATTCTAGATGCCTCACACTTGTGGGGTAAATCCCCCGCGGAGACAGAAGACACCATTAAGGAGGAGCTAGGCGACTACTACATTCGAGTTGCCGCCATAGGTCCAGCTGGAGAAAAACTTTCCAGAATAGCATGCATCCTTAACGAAAAATCAAGAGCAGCTGGAAGAACAGGCCTAGGTGCAGTCATGGGTTCAAAGAATCTAAAAGCAATCGCAGTGCGGGGAACAAAAGACGTTACAGTGGCAAAACCTGACGAATTCATGGAGTTTGTAAAGGAATTCCATGAAAGAATGAAAGGCCCAGCCACAAAGAAATACAGAACACTGGGCACTCCTGAAAACGTTTTAGTGCATAATGCTTTGCACTGCATGCCCACAAGAAACTATAATAACGCACACTTTGAAGGCGCTGAAAAAGTAAGCGGCGAACTACTGAACGAAAGGTACGTTGCAAAAATCATTGCATGCAGCTCATGTGCCATGAGATGTGAACACACATGCGTTGTCCACGAAGGCCCCTATAAGGGTGCAATGGCAAGAGTGGAATACGAACCCTTATGGGCTATGGGACCCTACTGTGGAATAGACCGCTTAGACGCAATAATAAAAGCTTGTGAACTATGCAACTATTACGGCATGGACCAAATAAGCGCTGGGGTAATCGTTGGCTTCGCCATGGACTGTTATGAAAACGGCATATTAACAGCGAAAGACATGGACGGAATAGACGCACGTTTTGGAAACCATGAAGCTCTAGTGAAACTTCTTGAAAAGATAGGAAAACGCGAGGGAATAGGAGACATCTTAGCGGAAGGCGTGAAAATTGCCGCAGAGAAAATAGGAAAAGGCGCCGATAAACTGGCTCAGCACATTAAAGGCGTTGAAGTCACAGGCTACGACCTAAGGTCTCTCAAAACAGCAGCCTTAGGCTTTGCAGTTTCATTCCGCGGAGCAGACCACAACAGACATGGAGCCTACGCCTTTGACGTTAAAGGCAAAGTAAACCGCTTGAAAGCTGAGAAAGGCAGAGGAAAAATGGTTAAAGACATAGAAGACGTCTACACCATAATCGACTCAATGATTGTATGCAAGTTCTCAAGGGGCACATACTACAAAGAATTTGAAGACTTGGCCAAACTTTACACGCTGGTAACAGGTTTTGAAGCTTCTCCAGAAGAAATGCGTGTAAAAGGTGAAAGAATAAACAACCTTGCAAGAGTGATAAACACACGGGAAGGCTTAAGCAGAAAAGACGATACTCTACCATACAAGGTTATGCATTATCCAGTGCCAGACGAAGGACCCGCAAAAGGAGCCTATGTAAGCCAAGAAGAACTCGACCTGCTACTAGACGATTATTATGAAGCTAGAGGATGGACAAGAGAGGGCATACCAACCCCAGAGAAGCTCAAGGAGTTAGGCATGGACGACTTAATCCCAATAGTTGAAGAAAAAATCAGAAAAGTCTAGGGAGGTTAAAAAGATGGTTAAAATTCATGAAAGGAAATTTGTCTCGGTTGACACGGACAAGTGCGTTGGCTGCCAAGTCTGCGAATACATCTGTTCATGGAACAAAGAGAAGAGTTTCAACCCGCTGAAATCGCGGATAAGAGTTGTGCGATTAAACCCGTTAGTAAACGTTTCAATCACATGCAGACTCTGCGAAGACCCGCCGTGTGTAGCCGCGTGCCCAAGAGACGCCCTAAAACAGTCTGAGGAAAATGGCACAATACTTGTGGACGAAGATAAGTGCAACGGCTGCGGATGGTGCATTGAAGCGTGTGACTACGGAGCAATAATGTTGCACCCTGACAAGAAAGTTGTATTTGTCTGCGACCTATGCAAAGACAAGCCAGACGGCCCTCAATGCGTTAAATGGTGCCCAGAAGAAGCCTTAGACCTAGTTACAAGTGACGTTCTTGCGCAAAAAGCAAGAATATCAGCCACAAAGAAGCTTTTCCAAGAAGCTTTGAAAACTACTCCCGCAACTTAAAATCTTCTCCCACCAACTTTTTATTTTTAAACAAATAATTTTACCAAACTTTATTCTGAATGGCGCCTCTCTTCCCAGAGAGGAAGCGCAAAGTCTAAAATAGATTAGCAGGGGAGAACTGAAACCAAAAATTTCACGATTTCCCTTTCGGAAGCTGCAACTTCAAGGGTTAAGCCTTCCCCAAAATCCACTTGCTTTGGCTGTATCAAAAGGAGTAACATTTTTGCATTTGTTGTCTTAGCCAAGTATTCGCAGAAAACTCTAAGCGGCAACGTATGCGTAGAAAATGCCGGAGTAATCTTAAGCTTTTCAGGCTTCATAAGCGCTGCTTCGCCTGGTTTTATGCCCAGAACTGCAGCGTCGACTAGCAAAATGTGTGTAGGGTTAAAATCCACTATCTGCTGCGTATAGCCTTCCGGAACCGTTTCACACTCAATTAAGTAAACTTTGTCAGAAACTTTCCCAC
>WUQU01000453.1 GCA_009889605.1 Candidatus Bathyarchaeota archaeon
TACCTGTTAGAATTTGCAAAGAAAATACCCAATTTCCTTGTGATACTTTTCTACAGCATACTGTTTACAATATACATAACGATTTACACAAGGTGGACGACAGGTTCGCTTCCCGGATTGTTTCCAAAAAAGGTGAGACCAGTAGTCGAAGATTTCTTGAAGAAACTTGGTACAGCACTTCAAAGCTATGTTGACATAATGCTTCTTGGTGCGATTATCGTCTCAGTAAGCTTTTACATACTTTTTTCTGTATATCTTCCGCAGTACAAAGTTTTGCTCGCATTTTGGGGATTCATAACGAATCTGATACCGATAGTTGGTGTCGTAATAGAATGGATACCGGTGATTATTGTCACACTCGTACTTGGGCTGAAGGATTTTATCATCGTCAACATCATTGTCGCACTTGTCCATCTTGGTGCGTTCTTATTTTTCATATTCATAATGAAATACAAGGCTGATATAAATCCCGTGTTGATGATAATATTCATCTTTGTCATTGGTTTAGCATATGGACTTGTAGGAACTTTCTTTGCCGTGCCTGTTGCAATATTCTTTGTCACCGTGTGGAATGAGTTTATAAAAGGTTGACCCCCTTAGGAATAACAAAAAGTCCCCAATTTTGGGGACTTTTTTGATTACTCAAAAATATTTTCCTGAGCTGGGAAGGTTCTTGATTTCACTTCGTTCCTATAGTTCTTAACAGCCTCGGACATTATTTCGTAAGTGTTGGCGTATTTTTTGACGAATTTAAAATTCGCTGTGCTCAATCCAACAACGTCATGGAAGACGAGTACTTGCCCATCGCAATACCGCCCCGCACCTATGCCTATGGTAGGTATATTAACACTCTCAGTTATTTCTTTTGCTACATTCTCCACAACGAGTTCAAGAACGATAGCGAAACAACCTGCTGATTCAAGTGCTTTAGCGTCTTTAAGCAACTTTTCCTTGCTCTCTTGAGTTTTTCCTTGCACCCTGTGACCGCCTAAGAGATTAACGGATTGTGGAGTAAAGCCGAGATGCCCCATTACCGGTATGCCAGCAGCTATTATTCTTCTAATCGTTTCTTCGTATTCCTGTCCACCTTCCAACTTTATCGCATTAGCACCAGCTTTAAGCATCAAACCGGCGTTTTCGACGGCTTTTTCAATGCTAACTTCATATGATAAGAACGGCATATCGCCAACTATAAACGCATCAGGTGCGCCTCTTCTAACTGCCCTAATGTGAAAAAGCATATCTTCCATCGTCACTGGTATCGTGCTGTCGTATCCCAGTACAACATTTCCGAGGGAATCACCAACGAGGATGATTTCTACGCCAGACTCAGAAGCAATCTTTGCGGTTGGATAATCATACGCTGTAATCATTACAATGGGCTCTTTGCCTTTCATATCTATAATCTTCTTCGTGGTAACCATATTTGACACCCCCTGTCATAACTCTAAAATCGCTTATGGAAAGATAACGATGCGAATTAATTATACCACCAACGTGCTATAATATAAATATCCACATTAGTTTCTGATTAATCAAAAAAGGGGTGTGAGCAAATGAGGTGGGATTTGTCTAACATTTACGCTTCGTTTGAATCAGAAGAGTTCAAAGGGGACATAACAAGACTTGAAAGTGAAGTCAAGGCGTTTCTATCCTGGATGGACGAGAATTTCCAGACGATTGAAAACGCAGAGGAAAAACTTGAATATGTAATTTCTAAGTTGAACGAGCTATCTCTCTTGGCTGGTAAGCTTTACAACTTTGCGAGTTTGACACTCAGTGCAGATGCGAACAACGAAGCAGCTGCAAAGTACCTTGATATAATAAGAAGTAAATTCGTAGATCTATCATTAGCGCGAACA
>WUQU01000454.1 GCA_009889605.1 Candidatus Bathyarchaeota archaeon
TAAGAAGATTACTAGAAAAATGACATTAATTAAATAAAAAAGGAGAGCTATATGAAACAGTTCATAACTTTTTTGGTCGTCTCTTTTCTTGTTGTTGCAATTAATTTACTGTATGCGCAGCAGGAAAGAATTCTTCGTCAAACAACAATCGCTGTACCTGGTATTGAAGCTGCTGGATTTGGTAATTTCATATCAGGTGTAGATCTCGATGGAGATGGCAAGCAAGAAATATATGCTGTTAATAACAATTGGGCAGATACTGGTCCAGCAGAATTGATTCCAAGAATATATAAATTCGAGTTTGATGGTATGAAATGGGATACAGTTTGGCGTGCTCAACTGAATATACCGCTGCAAAATACTTGGCCCCCACTTGCATTAGGTGATTTAGATAATGATGGTAGAAGAGAGATCATTTGGGGACCAATCAATTATCTCGATGCTACACAGAATCCTAACCCTCCTAGAATTGTGGTATTCGAAGTCAGGGGCGATGGTAGTGATATCTTAGGTGTTCCAGATTTAACTGGAAACTATCTTCCAAATGCCCAATGGACTATGACTACTTCAACAATGTACGAGCTTAGGCCATTCGTTTGGAAAGTTTTGGATATTGATAATGATGGTAAACAGGAAATAGTTTTTCTAAATCGAAGAGCTGATAATGAGCGTGTTGGTGTGGTTTCCGTAACAAATATTCCTAATAATGGCGATGGTTCTGAAACTTGGTCATATAAATGGAGAGTTACTGGTTCAGGTATTCATACCTCAATTCCCTATGACATGGCTATCGTCGGTAGTAACATTTATGTTTTCCACTCCGATGGTTCTATGACACCAATTATTTTTCAAAGTGGAACATGGGTCCCAAAAACACGCCAAACTGATGTTGTCCCTGGCGGTTCATGGAAAACAGCACAAGTAGTTGATATTAATAAAGATGGTACAACTGAAATTGTTATAGCAGGCTGGACTGCAGCAAACGCAAAAGCTTTTGTTCTTCAATTTACATCTGACACAACAGTTACTTCCACAATGATTGCCGATTTTACATCTATTGTTGGTAGTTCTGGAAGAATTAATGGTAGTGCTGCAGGGGATTTAGATCGAGACGGTAGAATTGATTTTGTATTTGGAACTAGAGCTGCTACTGTTGAAGGCACTATTATTAGATTAGAATATCAAGGTGGGGATATAACTAATCCTGCTAATTATGTTGCCACTGTGATTGATCAACTCCTTTCACCAGCTGGTACCGGTGGTCGATATGATCTATTTGAAATTACTGATGCTGATAAGGATGGCTTACCTGAAGTAGTTTATACAAATGGTATTGGGGGATTAACTCCTATTGCCATACTCGATAGAGTAATGTATTACACTTGTGCTCAAGCAAGAATTGATGCAAATAATGACGGTATTCCAGATTTAAGAGCTACTGGAGACACCGTTACTGTCATTGGAGTTATTACTTCTCCAAATTATGTAGCATCTGCTAATGGAACATCTTATTACATTCAAGATGAAACTGGAGCTATAAATATATTCAGATCAGGTACTGTTGTTAACCTTGATCTTGGTGATGAAGTATTAGCTACTGGTAGGGTAGATATCTTTAGAGGTTTGACACAAATTAATCTTTTATCTACTAACAGAACTGATCTGAGAGTGTTGAGAAAGAATAGACCACTTCCAGAACCTGAAATAGTCACTGCAGCTCAATTAAATTCCAATGGTGAACAATACGAAGGTAAACTTATTAAGATGCTAAATCTTACCAAATCACCTTTCTCAGTTGCCTGGCCTGCACTAAATCAAGATGCTAATATGACGATGTACCAAGGCGCCGATTCTGTGACAATGAGAATTGATAGAGATACAGATATTGATGGTCAGCCTGAACCAACTTATCCAGTCAATGTTACAGGAGTTGCAACTCAATTTACGGCAGGTGCAACTGTTTACTTTGGTGGTTATCAAATCGCTCCAAGATATTATGCGACTGATTTTCAATCTTCCCAAGCTCAAGTAACATTTAATATCAACATGAGAGTTGCCATATTGAAAGGAAGATTCAATAGGACAACTGATTTATTGGTTATTCGAGGTAATTTCAATGGTTGGAGTGGATTGGATGATCAATTAAGCGATCCCGATGGTGATTCAGTTTATTCAATAACAAAGACATTCAATGTTGGTGATAATTTAGAGTTCAAATTTGTAATTCACAGAAGTGGTCAAGATTTCTGGGAA
>WUQU01000455.1 GCA_009889605.1 Candidatus Bathyarchaeota archaeon
CCGTTGCTTTCGAAAATCCTGATGGAACAAGAGTTTTAATAATATCAAATAGAACTCAGACAAATAAGAAAGTGAGTGTAATTGAGCAGGAAGAAGAAATTTTTGAAATCGTGTTACCATCGTACGGTTCTGCGACGGTTGTTTGGCGATAATTTCTGGTGTGGCGCACCACAAAACAGGAGGTGTTTAAAGATGAGAAGACATGTTACAAGGCTGTTGTTACTTGGATTATTGGTAGTTTTCTCACTCAGTGTCTTTGCAAAGGTAACGATAACTGCGTCAGTTTGGAGCTGGGATGTGGAAAAGTACAAAAAGATTGTTTCAGAATTCAACAAGTACTATCCTGATATTGAAGTTGTTCTGGTTGTCAATGAACCTGATGTCAATGGGTTTTTAACAGCTCGTGTATCAGCGAAGCAACTACTTCCGGATGTTGTAGTCCAGTCATGGGAAGCACTTCCGTATCCTGTCTCTCAAGGATGGATATACCCTATTGATGAATTTTTGAAGAACGATGCTGATCTAAAACATATGCCGTTAGCTCTTAGACAGTCTTTCGTGTACAACGGAAAGACTTACGCACTTCCTGAAAGGCTCCACTTCCAGGGTATCGTCATGAACTTAGACCTGTTGAAGAAACTGAACTTGCAGGCGCCAAAGTACGAAGCGTTTACAGTCAATATATTCAAAACGTACCTGAGAAAAGCAACGACTCGAGAGTATTCGGGTATAAACCACCTCTGGGATTTTGATAATGTAGAAGCAGCTGTCCTTAGCAAGGACACAACATTCTGGGGATTCAATCCAAAGAAATGGGAATTTGAACTCGCTACAGGTGGTTGGTTGCCAGCAATTAAACTGCAAAAAGAACTCAAAGGTGTTCCAGGACTTGTTTCAGACGACCTGAAAAATGACGAGCTGAGAAACAAAGGGGAACTCGACGATTATCAGAAGAAGTTTGGAAAAGATGCAGATGCATTCAGAGAATCAAAGGTTTTAATGGGACTTCACGGTACTTGGGACTGGAGCTGGGTAAGAACTCTTCCGTGGAATCTTGACTATTATCCTATGCCATTTGAACCACAAGTTGGGCAGAGAATACCAGTTCACGTGAACTACGCATTTATGACATCGACAACGAAGTATCCGAAAGAGGCATTCGCATTCTTGAGATTCCTGACATACGACCCACGTGGAGTTGTCGCAAGATTGAAGATAGACGTAGCAAATGGTGAAGAAAACGGAAGGCTCATCGATTGGTTCGTTCCAGCGACGATGCACCCAGATGTGATTAAATACTTTGATTCACTGAAAATCCCAAATGGTGTTAAGTGGATGCTCAAGAACCTCGACAAGGCTGTGCGTGTTGATATGTGGAAAACTGTTCCTGGCTGGGATCAAGCAACATGGGACGTTATATTCCCAGTAAGCGAGAAAGTGAGAAGAGGCGAAGTACAACCTGAAACCGTAGCAGTTGAAACGCAAGAAAAGGCGAACAAGATTATAAAAGACGCTTGGAGCGACTTTTCTAAGAAGTTAACTGAAGTGGAAAAGAAATTCCCGGAGATCAGAAAACAGGTTGAAGGAAAATAGTGTCATCTTTTAGAAACAAGGGGACCTGTGAAAAATCACAGGTCCTTTTTCATTTAATCGTTTCTAAACGCTCAGCACAAAATAGGCACTTTGTTTAAGCTAAAACAGGTTTTGTATGTAACAAGTTTCAAATCTATAATGTAACAAAATTTGAGAAATTTTCAATTTGTTTCATCGTGCAACTATGGTCTTATACTATTAAGCATTTTGAACATGTTTTGTGAGTTTGTTCTTACAGGTGCAAAAACGGGTGGAAAACCTAAAAAGACAGAAGGAGGCGTATGGGTATGAAAAGAGTGTTCTTAGTTGTTACGGCGGTTATCGCTATTCTCTTTGCATTTTCGGCATGTGTGCCAAAACCACAAGAACCAGGAAACGGAGGCACGCCAGCGGCTACAAGTCTTGAGTTTTTTGACAGTAAACGTGAAGACGCGCTAAGTTATTATAAAACTGGCACATGGTATT
The DNA here is from genome assembly GCA_009889605.1 of Candidatus Bathyarchaeota archaeon. Taxonomy (GTDB): domain Archaea; phylum Thermoproteota; class Bathyarchaeia; order Bathyarchaeales; family Bathycorpusculaceae; genus WUQU01. Next base: position 2,059 of record WUQU01000455.1, read on the forward strand.
TCTTTAAAACAGGTGACTATTTTATAG
>WUQU01000456.1 GCA_009889605.1 Candidatus Bathyarchaeota archaeon
AGGGTTTTTCCTGTTCCGCCTTTGTAGGAGTGCACTGCCAATATCTTGCCCATGTTTTCATCCCTAGCCTTCCTTTTCTACGTAAAAGTAGGCTTTCCTTCCTTTTCTTTCTTTTTTAAGGTATCCCATTATTACGAGTTGGTTTAGGTAGGCGCTTTCTACGGCTCTTGCCCTGTGGGTTTGTTGGGCGATTTCTTCTGCGGTAGCGCGGCCCAGTCTGCATACGGTCATGGCTGTTTTTCTTAGGTGGTCTGGCATCGAAAGTAGGGTCATGACGTCTAGGGGTGCTTCTGAGGGGAGTAGTTGGATTTCTTTGGCGCCGTGTTTTTGCAGTTCGATCATGACTTCCATTTTTTCGTTTAGTCTTTCAAGGTTTTCTCTGATTTTTTCTAGTACTTGGAGGGTTTTTTGGCTGTCAAGGGGTTCTTGGCTGGGCACTTTCGGGTTCCTCGTTATGTTTTACGTGTGTACATTATGGTAGCGTGGAAAAGTGTTTATTAAGTCTTACGAAACATCTACAATGATTCGTAAACAGATGTTAACCTCCTTAAAATAGAGAAATTAAAATTTCGATGAGGCGCCTGCTTTAACCAAGAAACAGCCAAAAATAACCATAGCCACCATGGTAAGTATGAGAAGGATGACGGCGTATTGGGATGCGGCTATGGCTATTTGCTCGAACATGTTCGGTCGGAAATAGAGTGACGCCTATTTAATAAAAATGATATCTCTCTCTACCTCACTAACACACTAACACCACACCACACACACCCACGAAAGGAACAAACAAACCAACAAACAAAAACCAACCAAAAATTAAACTAACCTAAACATTAACAGAAACCATGAGGTATAGAGAGAAAGATTTAAATTTAACTATTTTTGAAAATTTTGGAAGAAAGTTTAAGCATTAGAAAACTAGGTGAAAAGGGCTAAATTTAAAAGCTGTAAAACATATGGCAACAGTCTTGAATCAACTCAAAACCTAAAAACAGCCAAGAATTTTGGCTCATATCTTGAAATACTCCAGCGCCTCTAAAATGTTTGACACCTCAATTATTTGTATGGTGTACCCTAACGTCTCTAGGTATTCTTGAACGTTGACAACCCTTGGTTTATAGCGTATGATCTCGAATGGACCAACTGTCGCTATTTCTTCAACGTATAGTGTTGCCATAGATTGCCCTTTTGGGACAAGAAATTTTGTTGCACCAGTTTTCGCAACCGCTATGGCTTTTTTTCAATGATTCCGTAGTGTTCCTGTAATGATTACATCCCTTCGAGGACCTTCTCCTAGAAGGATCAAAGACGGAAGGATTGCTATAGCTGCACCAGCTGATGGGCCGTCAACAACATTTATGGATCTGTTAGCCACCACTGTAAGCATGCAATCAAACCTGCCTAGGTGAACATTAGAGATTTCTTGGGCTACTTTGAAGGCGTTTTCCGCTGAAGACTGAAGTTCAATCCCGATCTTCGGGCTTGTCGCAATAAACAATTTCCCTGTTCCATCTACGAATCTGGCATTAACCCTCAAAATTTCCCCTTCGTAACTTCCTGAACTGGAGGTTACGACACCTGCAATGTATATCCAGCTGTCTTCAACAAGTGAAACGTTTATCTGATAATATTCAAGATCCCGTCTGAGAACGTCTAAGCTTTCTTTAAGCATGATATCTTTAAGGCTAAGCTCGTTAACTTTTTCGTGAAGACTGTTCATCCACGATTCATGCTCGGTAACTCTCATGTATAGAGCCGGGATCAAGGAGACCTCAGGCATAAAGCGATAAAGAGTACGGCAACAACTTTACCACTCGCCATACCACCACTCTAAAAGACTGTGAAAAACCACCAGTATTTTAATTTGGTGCCGCAACACAATCTTATTTTAAGGCAAAGTCAAAGCCGAAAAGTTTAAGACTAATGATGTTTATCTTCAGTTGGGTAACCATGCCCAAGGCGTCTTTATTAGGCTTAAGGGCTGCCATGATCGGAACTTTCGCCGTTGTTACAGCTGTTGCCAGCCTTGTTTTAATGGCGGTTTTAACGCGGCTTCAAATACCCTTCTTCGGCATATACGGAATACTCGGCCTCGTTATATTCTTCCATGTTCTGCAATGGTTGATTGGCCCCTATCTTATTGAGGCTGCTTATAGGGTGAAACCCGTCAATCCCAAAGAGCACTCTTGGCTGGCGGAGGCTTTTGAAAGAGTTGTTAAGG
>WUQU01000457.1 GCA_009889605.1 Candidatus Bathyarchaeota archaeon
GAACTGTGTTAGACTTTGTTGAAGCGTGTTACTTATCAAATCTACATCGTTTGTAACACGGCTTATGATATCTCCATGTGCTCTTCCATCGTAGAATTTCAAAGGTAGTCTTTGAAGCTTTTCATTTACATCCTCGCGCATCTTCCTAACAATCTTTTGTGTTATTCCTGCCATCAGGTATCCCTGGAAGAAATTGAGGAGTGCTGATATCGAATATAGTATTCCGACAGTCATTAATATATTGAAAATCTTTTCAAAATCCATTTTGGTTTTTAGAAATGCCGAAAGCGGAGTATTTCTAATCATAACTACCCTAAATATTTCCGTCGTTGCTTGTCCGAGAATCTTGGGGGCTCTAATTGTCAATACGGTTGCTGCGATAGTCAATACAAAGACTATTATTAGCCCAATCGTATGTGGTTTCAAGTATTTCATAAGTTTTGACATTGCTTTCTTGAAGTCCTTTGGCTTTTCACCGCCTCTTGCAAAAGCAGGACCACCCGGTCCACCCGGACCTCCAGGCCTCATACGTGTGTTCTGTGGTTTGTTATTCTGCATATTCTTTTCACTCATGGTATCACCTCGTCTCCTCGGTTGACAGCTGAGAATATACTATCTCTCTATATGTTTCGTTATCTCTCATCAATTCATCATGATTGCCAATACCAACTATCTCTCCATCTTTCAGAACTATAATTTGGTCAGCGTTCATAATTGTAGCAACTCGCTGTGCTACGATAATTACTGTTGCATCTTTTGTCTCTTTGAAAAGCCTGAGCCGTATTTTTGCATCAGTCTTGAAATCCAAAGCACTAAATGTATCGTCGAAAAGGTAGATTTTTGGATTTCCAGCTATCGCTCTCGCCAAAGAAATTCTCTGTTTCTGACCTCCAGATAAGTTCAAACCGGCTTGCTCGATATGGTAATTTAAACCTTCCGGATATTTTGAAGCGAATTCTAAAACTTGAGCAATATCTGCTGCTCTTTCAACCATAGTGTCATCTA
>WUQU01000458.1 GCA_009889605.1 Candidatus Bathyarchaeota archaeon
GAGGCTGGAAAAATCTGCAGGAATTCATGAAGCGGTATACTAAAAGTGACTTTGCTGAGAAAACTATTTTTGAAGCAGCAAGGTGGCTAGCAAAACAATATAACATAACGGCAGAGCAAGCACTAGCACATATAGCGTATGTAGAACAAAAAAGCAAAATCAATGGAAACGGTAAAATCTCTGGACAAATGAACACGTATGGGTATAAAGCATTTGAGGATATTGTGAACAGATATAAGCATCATCTTTCAGACGAATTCATTAGGCATATAGACGGAATGAATACAAAGACGAAGGATATGCAAAGTCCAGACCAAAGATTTAAAATCCTCAGCCTAGAGATGTTGGCATACCTACAAGCACGAAAGAGCCTACCACCGTACGAAACCTTAGCCCAGAGAATAGCTAACGCGGAATGGAGAGCAGGAGGAAACCTAATGACAAAAGTATGGAGCAAACCACAGTTTTGGCTTGCTGCTAATATATTGATGTTTGACGTACTAAGTCAGACCGTACCAGACGCAAATGCAATGGATATAAAGCTATCTCCAGACGGATCCACAATAGCAATAGAACCAAGGATGTGGTATGATATACGGCCATACATGACAGGCACAGAGCGCTTCATGTGGAAGGTATTCGACGAAGTCGTAGAAGAAGTAGCAAGAGAGTTAGTAGCAGCAGTATTAGCACAAAAAGCAGTAGTATATTCAGTACGAAGTCTACGATTAATAGCAGACGCAACATTCACAATGGCGCAATTTCATCCAAGCATAAGGATACTAGGAACAGCAGCAAAGATGGGAAAAGCAATAGCGAAATATCTCGAAGGAAGCTTCCTCGCATGGATAGGTACGCAGGTGGCGATAGAGTGGAACTTAGAAGCATGGTTATCCTCATTTGAGTGGAAGATACTGAAAAAGGTAAGGGACTTCCTGGCAGGCTACAAGCCACCTGAAGACGTATTTAGCAGAGAAGAGCTTGAAAGGTTTAAGCTTCTTGCAAATAGATATCTAACTAACCCTGAATTACTAAGCAGAAGCGACATAGAAGAACTACAGCAGCTATACAACAAAGCCATAGCAAACAACCAAGAAGACGTAGCAAAATGGTATGAACATCTCCTGAAGGAGAGAAAGCGCATAGAGTGGTACACTGAGATGAAAAGAATACAGAAGCAGATACATGATACGTATATGTCTATGCATGAACTACCACCTGATCTGAGAAGCAGACTTAAAGAACCGCAAATGAGGGAAAAAGACATAGATAAACTCATAGAAGATGAGCGACAAGAAATACGCGAAGTAAAAGAGACTGAAGAATACGTAACTAATCCATATGATATGCTTGCAGAACCAGCATACCAGATAAGGACAATAGAAAGAAGAAAATGGCAAACAGCAAGAGGCACAACAGCAGTACGAGTATATGCATATGCACATTCTGAAGCTACAAATATTGGTAAAGGAGAAGAAGGAGAAGACATATGCCAATCTACTCATGCAACAAGAACCGCCAGAAGCTATAGAGAATATTCACCGCAAAACCTAACAGCAAACAAGCCATTTATCCAAATTCCAGAAAGAACGCTAGTATCAATAACAAGCTATTGCCATGTCCCTATAGACATATCAAGATACATAGAAGAAACAGACAGATATAGAGTAGAATACTCAAGAAAAACTGAAGTACTCACAAATACATATCCATACCATAATCATGAAGTAGACTTTTACATTCATGAACCGTGCAACATAGTATTTCAAGAACCTACACCAACAAGACAAGACACAATCAAAAGAATACGAAACAAAACGACAATATACATAAAAGCTATGCCTGAATACCTAATTCTTCCAATAAGATATACAGTATTTGAGCCTTTCTTATTCTACAGACAAGGAAGAAGATGCATAGCATTCAAGAAAAAAGCAGATGTAGTAGTTAAGAAAGCGCTAAACATATCAGCGTTAATGCTACAAGACAGATACAGATACTCATACACATCACAAAGCACAGCTTCAAGCGAAAAGACATTAAGCAAACTATACAGTAAACATGAAAAGTCTGAAAAAGAAACAATAATAAAGCAATCTCTAATGCTAAATGCCAATGCATACAATCAAGTATCCACAACAGAAATAATAGTAATACCGCCATCATCATTAGTATTACGCAACTACTTCAGTTTGTATAAGATGTATGCCTATGAATATGGATCAAGCTACAGCCAAACATACAGAGATACTAACGGAAATATCCAAACAAACTATAATCAGACATGGAACGGAAGCTA
>WUQU01000459.1 GCA_009889605.1 Candidatus Bathyarchaeota archaeon
GTTATTTTTATGAACAATACATACAGGAGTATTTGAACGAGGCCTCCCCCAATTGGCGCAGAATCAAGCCATTCTTGTATCGTTGCGCAGAATTGGACAAGCTGGATTGTTTAAGGCAAGCCGTTGGTTTGCTACTGGACAATTTAGTGTATGCTCCTTTGCTTTTTGAGACGGCAGAAGATTTTTTTCATCAGAATCAGGACAAGGCAGCGGCGATCTTATACAAGAGTGTTGCTGAAAGTGAGACCCGTCAACATTCAGAACGGCTGGCTATGTGCCATTATCGTCTTTTTTTATTACAGATTAAAACAGATGATCATGCTCAAAATTTACGCGCAGCAACCCAATTTGAACCTTATGTCGAGCGGCTGGATGAAATAGACCAGTTGGATGCCTTGAAGGAATTAGCGAATACATACAGATCGCTTAGAGAGTGGGATAGACTAGAGCAAACAGTAGATATAATGGAGCCGCTCGCAAAAGCCCTTTACTTCCAAAATGACCGACTCAAGGCGGGAAGACAATCACCAAAGAAAACAGGCAGACCCTTGTTCTTTTATATTGCTTATTCTCATTTGCTGCGGGCGTGTGTTAGCGAGGCGCGAGGGGATTACAAATCAGCATTGCAATACACCTATGAATACGCTGACTTGAGTTGGGTGAAAGAAACGGATGAAGATACGTTGCATTGGAAACATTTATTCGATGAATGGGCACAAGCGAACATGTATGTAAACAAGCTATTCGCAGGAGAACTAGAAATCTTGCCCGACTACGTTGCATATATAGAGAAAAATCCGGATGAGACATTTCTTGCGCTCTCCAATATTATGGAGGCAGCTAACCGTTTTAATTTTAACGTAGACGATATACTTGTAAAATTTGATGAACATATCCAATCATATATTGAGGGAAGTCAAGAAATTGGTATATATGCTGATAAAATGATCAATGATCATATTCTTTATCTTATATATGAACTTGCCGATTATTACTTGACTAACAAAAAAGACTCAGATGGATTCAAATATTTAATAGAATGTTTAACAAGATCCATTATAATTAAAAACAAACCGTACATTACCAAATGTATGGTTCTGTTTGAAGTCTCTCGTGTACTAGCTTCTTCAGAAGCGGTAACAGACTATTACAATCTGATGAAAGAGGTGTACATAAATGAAAAGACGGGTCAGAAAACTCTTGCTATCAGTTAGTTTCTCACTGTGTTTAATCACAGCAATAACTAGTCCAGAGATGGCAAATCTAATACTTCAAATGTTTTCCCAACACGGTGGGGGTTAATATTGTAGCATGTTAAAGATAAAGTAGTACCAGAATCAAAATGGTACTACTTTTCTTTTTATTTTGACTCAATCCTGAGAATTAAAATTATATCCCTCAGCTATCCTTACTTAAGTTTTTAATTTCCAATTCAGTTAATCCAGTGGCCGCCTTCTTCAAACCCGGTTCATTCATCTTCAGAATAACTCACAGTATTCATTAACAGAAAGCAGCATCCATTCATTTCGTATGTTCTGACACCTTGGCATGATGAGCTCGGACAATAAACGCAACCACCGCAGCTGCAGCGATAATAAGTCCGGAATAGATGGAAATCGCTTGATAAAAACCGATTCGCTCGGCGCCTATCCCCAATGCAAGCACAGGGACACCCGCACCCAGGTAGGTGATGGCATAATAGATCGATATCACATCCGCCCGGCTTTCAGACGGAGACATTTCATTGATCCAAGTCATGCTCCCTGACGCAGCCGGCCCATGCCCGCTTCCAGCCAACACGGTGCTTAAAAGAAGGAGGAAGATCGACTGCATGGGGATTGCAATGACAAGCCCCACGATTCCTAGTGCAAGCAGAGCAAAACCGGTATAGATTGCTGACCGTGCCGACAAGGACTTGAAAACAATTTGGGATAATGTTGAAAATCCGAGCATCAA
>WUQU01000460.1 GCA_009889605.1 Candidatus Bathyarchaeota archaeon
AGAACAGGCGGCAATCTCAAAAACTGTCTCGGGACAGAAATTCAAAGATTACGTAAATGGGTTGATAAGCTCGTTAAGATTCGAAAATGTAGCAACGAAAGCAGCTTATAGGTACATATTCATACTTGAAAAGACCATTTACGGTTCGATATTACTTGATAATTTGAACGCAAAATTCAAAGATATGAAGGTAATAGAAAAGGTTGATACAAAACTGATTGTCGAATTGGAAAACGTACCTCCTTCAGATTTCGAAAGGTACCTTTCAAGTATCGATGTTTTTAAGATCAAAAAGACATCAGATAATACATACCAAGTTACAAAATAATCAAAACCGTCTGTCGCTTTAAAGCAAATGTCTAAGGGGAGGCTGAAACGATGGGATTAGATAGCACTACAGCGTGGATTATACTTGTGGTTTCAGGAATTCTGTTAGCAGGATTGCTTATGTTTCTTCTCTTACCAAAAGAGGACGTACAATGGATAACAGCAAACGGTGTAAGAATACAGAGCATACCAAAAGATGCAAATATTGTGTACGTTAACAACAGCATGGAGAAGAGGGTTGCGGAACTTTACAAATCAGGGAAGCTTCTTGCATTTCGTGGCGAAAGTATCGGTGGTGGAATAGACACTATAACGGCACGTGATAAGGCAAAAATTAACGCGTTTAAAGAACTTTCCGAATATTTCACAGCAAGGGTCCAGACATTTGCTACATTAGTTGAGGGACAACTCCAGTCGGTTACTGGACAAAACGCACAACAAGTCAAGAGTGTTGCTCTCAATGCTTATAAGAGAGTAACACAGCTCTTTTCTGATGCTCAAGTATCTGGTGCTTATATCTACGCAATCTGGGAAGAAAGAGTAGGAGCGCTTGTGTATACATATGTATTGTTAGTCTTCGACCCAGCAGGTGCAATTGAAGCGTTGAAACAAAACGAAGAAATTTCTAAACAAATTGAAGAACTCGGAAAGTCAGGTGTCGATTTCTTCAAAGCACTAAATGCCGTTATTGAAGAAGCTCAAAAATAGAAT
>WUQU01000461.1 GCA_009889605.1 Candidatus Bathyarchaeota archaeon
AGCGAGGGAAATCTTGGGATCAGACGAGTATAAGCGTCAGTTAGTTTCAAGTAAGTTTTCAAATGAAAATGAATATGAGAGGTTGCTTAGAGATAATTTGCCACGTTTTAGGGCTAAATTGCTAAGCCTAAACCCTACAGAGTTAGGAGCTGAGGTCGAAATCGAATATGAGCCGGATGATCCTGACGTAGAGGTAGAAGGCAAAAGGAAAATTGAGATAATACAGTTCCCTAAACTTCTGGAAGATCTGATGAAGGAATTTAAACGAAGGGATTTGATGAGAAAGGACTTTGCGGATACAATGATGAGGTCGATTCAATGGTTCGCTTTGGCTGAATAATCTTATGACGTACTCGACTATATGCCTTATAAGGGTTGTTCCAAGCTTCACTTTCAAGGTTGACGAGTTCGTAAAAAGTTTTAACGTATCTAGACTTAATGCGTTTAACTCCCTCACTTATGGTATCCAGCCCCCTTTCTTTCACCTCAATGCTAGATAACTTCCTAACCAATCCGAGCTTTTTTAAGACGTAAAGCATATTGTAAATGGCTTTATAAGTTATATGTTCCCTTTTGTAATGTGCTGGTTTATTCTTTACATACTGGTAAATGTCCCAAGCACACTTAGGCCCTTGGCTTAAGGCCTCCCTTATCAACCTTGAAGTAGAGGGCTTAACCATAATCATAACCTTAGCAGGTTGAAGTAGTGATTTTCCAACATGGCCTTCTTGACCTGCTCCTCAAATACCGTAGTATAATAATCGCTCATGTCCTCGCTTGTCTTATGCCCCATCAGTAACTTCAGCAGTCTATCGTCCTTAAGCGACTGTCTCATCCAAGTGTTAAAAGTGTGCCTAAACGTATGCGTTGTCAGCTTTGGCTCAACGTACTTTCCGTATGGCTTAAGAGCCGCGTTAGGAGTAGCGGACGAAACAGGGAATATCCTTCCCCTTTTAACGTTAAAGTAGTTCACTGCATCTTCAAGCACATGCTTAGTTTCATCGTCAAAGTAAAAGTACCTTGGCATGCCCTTGGTTATTAAAGCTCTAATTACAAGTTTATTTTGGCTAAAGTTAATATCCTCAACTGTTACCTTCAACAATTCATTCCTCCTCAAGCCAAAATAAGCATAACACCAAATGAAGAAGTAGGCGGGATAGTCATTCTTACTGGCTTCTAGTAGCCTGCCTAATTCATCTAAGCTTAGGGCCTTACGTTTAACCTCCCTTTTAACGCTGTAACGTGAAATTCGCTTAATCCTTTCAAGCTCCTGAACCCTTAAGTTGTATTCGTAAAACTTTTCAGGACTAACTGCTGGATTTGGAATAGACATATTCGCCTTTAGCCAATCAACGAACTGATTGAGAACCGTTAGGAAATAGTTTTTAGTGCAATTATCCCATTCTTTTCGTCTCTCCAAAAATTTATTAACATCATCAGCCTTAAAACTTGAAACATCGAACTCAGAGAAGAAGCTTCCTAAGATAGATTTGTATGTACTATATGTAAATGGAGACCTCTTACGTTTAACTTCCTCTAAGTATTTAGCTAATAGGTATTGTTGCATCAGCCCGTTCACCGCTCAAAATAAAAGGGGATTGGAGATCTTTTCAAGGATCTCCGATATCGCTTTGAACGTTCTCTCTTTCAAATCGCTTATCAACGCTGGGTTAAAGTAGTTCTGCATAAACACGCTTACTCCTATCCTTCCATGTAGAAAGTCTATTTCAGGCTGCCTAAGGTACTTCGTTAAATAGCTCGCATGGTATTCCCTTAAATCCGAGAACTTAGCCTTAATGCCTTTGCGTTTCAACTTGCAATTTATCGAATCCCTACTTACCTTATCACACGAAGCGATCTTCCGAACGAGGCTTTCTGGAATGAAGCTTATGAAGGCTTTCTTCGTCCTGCGGATGAACAATTCTCTAAACCTGAAGTGCTCAAGGGCTTGGTTCTCGGCGTTGTAGTATTCGCTTAACCTTCCCTGCTTGGCCAAGTCGATTATGAGGTTCCACGCTTGAATCGCCTCTTCAAACCTCAACCCTGAGACGAGCATGAAGTCGATGAAACACGAAAGCTTGGGAAGAGCCTTCTTAACGTCCTTCACCCATTCGGCTAACTCATTGCAATTCGTCGCCTTCACAAGCCTCTTGATGATCAAGTCCTCAGAGCGTTTTCCAGTCCACTTAACCCCATAATTCCTTACCAGCGCCTTGAAGTCGTCGTAAGCTCCAAGGAACTTAGCCAGGGCGGATAAAGCCCTTAAAACGTGGCCGCGTTTGCCATCGCTGAGGCTATGTATAAAGCTAAGGTTCCCGTCGAGGAGGTGTTGGTGAAACCTCCTCGCGTAATTGAACCTTAACCTCGCCGTCCTAGCTTCGTAATTTTTAAGCAGCCAATTTTGAAAAATCTGCCAATTAATGGTTGCTGGAGGTGAAAGGAACCCGCTGGAGGTTCCTTTATTCTTACGAGGCTGAGGTCGCCGGTTCAAATCCGGCCAGGCCCGCTTCTTTATTTATATGTTAAAGTTTTGGAAGAAGTCTATTATGGTTTTGGGTTTGAATACGCTTAGGGTTGTGTTGGGTAAGTTTCTGCCGATTTTTGGTATTAACCCTACAGCGTCTGTTCCGAGTTTGCAAGCGACAGCGTG
>WUQU01000462.1 GCA_009889605.1 Candidatus Bathyarchaeota archaeon
AAAGGCTCTACGATCAAGGCTGTCGGCTTTGGTACCGCCACTCTAACGGGGACATACCAGGACAAGAGCGTGCAGATTCAAGTAACCGGGTCCACCAAGCTGGAAAAGCTGGTTATCAGCAGTAAACAAGTAAATCTTACTCCTGGAGCAAGTCAGGTGCTGACAGTGACAGCGAAATATGATAATGGTAGCAGCAAAAATGTAACAGATGCAGCCACGTGGACTTCCAGCAAAACGGGTATTGCTACGGTAAACGGCGGCAATGTTCAAGCGGTTGCCAAAGGAAGCTCTACAGTGAAAGCTACCTACGGCGGGAAGTATGTGACCGCTGCTGTTAAAGTCAGTACGACCAAGTAGAAGTGATAAACGTACTGTATTAAAGTAAAAAATAAAGCCCATGGCGTATATGCCAGGGCTTTTTTCTTGTATATTACTCTACGCCATCCTTGAAATGGTTGGTCCAGTGCTTGTCGCCTTTGTGTATAAAATCTTCAACTGTTTTTTCCAATGTCAACACAAGCTGTTTTTTAATATCGTTAATTGTCTCGCGGAACAGAGCTTCTTCCTGGCCGTTGATTTTTTCTCCGTACAGTGCCTGAGAAGCGACGAACAGACGGTGCTGCTCAACAAATTGATCAATGGATTCCAGCGCATGCTCGACATAATGAGAAATGCCTTGATGTTCACATGGAAGCAAAGATTTTAATTCCTGTACTCTTGTAATGTTTGTCATAAGTCTTCACCTTCCAGCCGAATTATTATGTAAATAATTATACATGGCTTTCGGGAATTTTTCATTAATAAAATTGATTTTTGTGATGTTTTTCATTTCCAAAAGCATCAAGCTTACAGTTGGCTGAGCATTCCGTAATGGTATGTGCTGTTTTATTTATTGTTATGGGCTAATGGCATTTTGGGGAAAGATGCATGTTATAATAACGGAAAGCTTAGGAAAGGTTGCCTGGTGATATGAAGCTGTTTAAAGGTTTGTTCTGGGGGATATGCATTAGCCTGGTGCTCTGGTGCGCCCTTATCGGGCTGATTTGGTGGCTTCAGCATTAACAGACTTCCCTGAACGCCTCTAGACAATCACTCTTGTGACTTTCTCGACATCTCTTACGGCGACGGTATGCACGCTTTTATCATCATACAGATTGAAGGTGGAGGCGTCTGGCAGAAGCTTGGGCCACCCCAGCAGGATGCTTCCGTCAAGCAGTTTGACGATTACAGTTTGCGGCTGCTCCAGCATTTTTTTCAATTCTTCGTTCATAAAA
>WUQU01000463.1 GCA_009889605.1 Candidatus Bathyarchaeota archaeon
CTCCTATGCCTGCTATGTAGCCTGTAAGGTATGGTAGGCACATCGAGGCGCAGAACCATAATCCATAGAACAGTCCAATAAGAAGAGAAGCTATGTACGCGTTTAAAGCATCAGCGATTGATAACATTTTATTGCCTTCACCGTATCACTATTTTAGGGATTATTCATGCTTTCTGGTTATTTAAATTTAAGGTATTCCATTTCATTTTTAAGTTGCCCATGAGACGTTAAGGCACGGGTATTACTCGTGTGTTATAGTTTCTAAGGTAGTTTATGTGGGCTTCATCTTGGGGGTAGGTTTCAATGGATGGATATGGGAAGCAACTCATCTTGTGGAAGGGCAATGGTTCGACTGTAAAGCTGAGATAGGGTAATCCTTTCACCTTAAACCAGCAGCTGACGAAGATGAAATAGCTCCTTTTCATGCCGTTGGGTACTGGTGGGAGATTCGTTGGGAACAACACTTGCAGTTGATCTCCCTGTCTTCCAATCACAAATATGTCATCAGCCTCAAGCACAAGCTCGGTTACATCACCGTATTTAGTGAAGTTTCCAGACGAGGTTGAGCTTGTAGGGAAGGCTTGTGATAGGTACGCTTGTATAGGCTTAACTTCCCTAATTATGATGTTCCTTTGAGGCGTGGTATCTATTCCGATGAAGTCAAAACGTGTGTCAAAGAAAGTGTGGATTCTGAGAGAATAGTCGTTTGTTGGAAATAATCCTGTGAGGTTTACGACGAAAATGTCTGTGCCTACATCGCAAAGTGGGAACTGCCTGCTCTCAGGCACGGGAACCCAGTTTCCATTCTCATCCTTGACCTCCATAAAGGGAGGTGGAAACGGCTTGATCCCTGGCTGGTTCATGAACTTTGCAGCCCAAGCGCCTTGAATGTCTCCGGGAGAGTAGAATATTGTTCCAGCAACTACAAGTTTAATCTCCTCAGCCCTTGAAAGATCTCCAAGGTTCAGCTCTAAGATATCCCATTGGAATTCGCGTCCTTTAGTATAGATTCCGTCAAGGCTTGAGATAAGAGGAAGCACATCATTTCCAAAACCATCCACAGCGGAGACTGGTGTAAATACATTTTTCCCAACAGTGTATATTTTTCCTTGTTCTTCAAGGTTGTAAATATATGTGGCTTTGGTAGAATAGACTTCCACATCTTCAGGATGGTCCACAACAATTAGGCTTACAGAATCAATGTAAAAGATTTCATCTGCACTTTGGATGAATAGGAAATCATAAAAACCATTGAGTCCCGGCTTAATATTCGTATTCAATTTTATATAGTCCCAAGGATAGCTGTAGGCAAAAACCATTGAACCATCCTCTTTGAAGTGGTCCAGTATTCCTAAGTAGCCTGTGCCATCAGAAACTTCGGTTACATATACATATGTGGTTCCGTTCCAAACATAAAGCGCTGGGCAACACCTCATGATTACATATGTCGCGGTTATAGATGTGTATTCTTGGACGTTGATTGTCCTCGTTAGTGTGGTTGATCCGTCCTCCCAGCTTCTAAATTGCCATGTGGGTTCAAGTCTGCTTGGTGCGTGCTCTTTGGGCATTGTAATGGTGTATAGGCCTACCGACACAAGTTCAGAATATGGTGTTTTAAGAGTTTTACCGTTCAATGTAAACTCCACTCCTAAAGGCATTGAGGTCACGCTTATAGTATGCATGCCTTTCGGCACCACCGTAAATAAACCTTTAACGCTGCCTAATTTAACACGGTAGATCCCCTCCACTTCAGGAGTGTAAATGAATTGTAGGTCGACACTTTCTCTTGCTGATAGTTGCATTTTTCTGCTCTCCACCCTCGTTCCATTTATCTCTAGATATAACGTGAAGTTTAGAGGGAAAGCGTTTTCATTGGATACTTTAGCTGTAATTTTTACGGATTCTCCTGGCCACACTTCATAAGGGCTGACAATTAGATTCGAAAACTTCAAACCTTCGGGCAGTGTGGGAATCTTGGCGTGAAATCTCCCGGTTAGATTCCCTATCACAACTGTATGAACTCCCTCTGCTTTGGCTACGACGATGAATTCGAGAATTGTGGATTCTCCACCTTGCAGGTTTACGGTTCTATTCTCTACGGGTTCGTCATCAAAAATAAGCGTTACAGTATGGTTTCCAGCTTCATCCCCGATGTTAGTCACATTCACTGAGACGCTTACAGGCTCCCCAACTTCTACTTCAAGGGGATTTACTTTCAAATTCTCTAGAATAAATTCAGCTGGTTTTAACGAGGCTACACGAAGTGTTTGAATGTATAGATATCCAAACACCGCAAGGACAACAATTATCACATTCACTACAAAAAGAATATGCATTCGTGTAATAGCTTTTGTATGTGTCATGATCTCATCATTGAGTAATTCGATTCGTATTTAATAATTTTGCGTTACGTACTCTACACTATTTCGTTGTCATTCTTTTAAAAAGGCAGGCTCTCGCACTCAAGATCCCAATCACTTGTTTTCAGTGGGGCCAGAGTCGTCATCGCCGTGCCATGTAAAATTAAAATGCTTGGCTTGGATAAAAAGTTATAGCTATGATAGGCGTTGAAGGTTTATGCTTAGGCGTTTGCGTGTTGTTTCCTTGGCTGCTGAAAGTTTAGGCGTCCGCTCTATGTGCACTTATGTAGAGACTCCAGACACGCGAATTCTTTTAGACGCTGGAGTTTCCCTCTGTCCAAACCGTTTCGGCTTGCCTCCACACCCCTTGGAGTTTAAAGCCATAATGGATTGCCGAAAGAGAATAGCTGAGGCTGCCGCCAAAGCTGATGTGGTAACCATAAGCCACTACCATTTTGATCATCATACGCCTTCTTATGAGGATTGGCTTTGCAACTGGACGGCAGCAGATGAAACTGCAAGGCAAATTTACGAGGCAAAAACCGTTCTAATTAAGAATCCGAAAGAAAAAATTAACTTCAGCCAAAGGCGAAGAGCGTGGATTTTCCAGAAGACTGGGGGAAAACACGCTGAAAAGCTTGAAGTTGCAGATGGAAGAAGCTTCTCTTTCGGCGACACAAAAATTAGGTTTTCGGAGCCTGTTCCCCACGGGCCAGAAGATTCCGCTTTAGGCTGGGTTTTAATGACAACCGTCGAATACGCTGGCGAAAAGTTCCTGTTCGCCCCAGATGTCCAAGGGCCCATGTCAAAGCAAACGCTAGACGTAATTGCCGCGGAAAAGCCTCAATTAACAATGATTGGGGGACCACCCCTTTATCTGGCGGGCTTTAAGGTTAATGAAGAACAAATCCAAAAGGGATTAAGAGGTTTAGAACGCGTTGTGGAAGTTTCGCCCATGGTTATTTTGGAGCATCACGCTTTGAGAGATGAAAACTGGCAGGAAAAGACTACAAACGTTTTTGAGAAGGCATGGAAAATTGGGCATAAAGTTTTGACAGCAGCCGAATACCTTGGAGAAAAGAATGCTTTCCTAGAGGCTATGCGAAGGAGGCTTTTCGCTGAGCATCCACCGTCAAAAGAGTTCGAAAAGTGGATGCATGAAAACATAAAAACGAAAAAGAAGACTAAACCACCAGTCTAGTAGGCATACTAGACGTATAAGGAGTGGAAAAGTTTAGTCTTTTTCTTTTGCCAGACGGCTGAGTTTCAAAGCAACCTTTCATGGCCTCCCAGTTTAAATGTTGTCGGACGCAAATTTTCCAAAAACAACAACATTTAAACTGAAACTTCTATGCCCGGGTGAAAACCTCGTATGAGGGGCCGAGGCCGGGATTTGAACCCGGGCGCCGGGCTTTCCATCATTTCCCAGTCCACAGGCCCGTAGGCTTCCAAGCTACCTCACCTCGGCCACCTGACGATAGCCTCGACCATTTTTAATGATAGGCTACCTATTTTCTTTTTCTAAAGAGCATTATGCCTC
Source organism: Candidatus Bathyarchaeota archaeon (assembly GCA_009889605.1). Taxonomy (GTDB): domain Archaea; phylum Thermoproteota; class Bathyarchaeia; order Bathyarchaeales; family Bathycorpusculaceae; genus WUQU01. The sequence continues at coordinate 3,901 of WUQU01000463.1, forward strand.
CATGGTGGAATACATATTCGAAGCCTACTTGGATTAGTTTGCCTGCATCCTCAATTGTCCGGTCACCTCCTTATTTCCTCAGATCCAACTTTAAAAGTTTCAATGCGTTGGGCCTCCCTAACCCTTTTAACCCACTCTGAAAAAACAATGGGCCCTTTTGCGTCAAATTTAACGCCCAGCTTTCTGCACAATATTGCTATTATTGTGCGTTCCAATATTGAAACAGTTCCAAGCTCGGAGACGGAGCCTCTGAAACGGTTTTCCTCGGATTCCAATACTTTTCTCAGTTCGTTAAAGAAAAAATCTGGGTTGTGGGGGATATCTGAAAAACTAAAACCTTTCTCCCTAAGATATTTGTAGAAAATTTCCACCGTCCGGTCGCCCAGTGAGTAGCGCAGCGTCCCGTCGATTACTTTCAGCAGCATCTCTTCAAACTCGTCCAAGTTCCTCCACCAGGCTTAATCTAAGGTTCTCGATTTTTGCGGTCCGTGGACGCTGGTTGGCACTTATCCTTTTATGCTGAAAACATCAAAAGCTTTACCAATCAATAATCTGAACTGAGAATCAACAAGTTATGCGGACATAAATGCCAGCAAGACTCTGTAAGTTATTCCCCCCAAGAGAAGCGCAACAGCTATATCAATAAACGTTATTACCAAAGCTTTTCTCCACCCGATTTCCCTCATAAGCGCGGCGATTGTTGCAATACATGGGATGTAAATCATTGTTACTAGAGTGAAGACAATCATCTGCACAGCCGTCAAAGAATTTAATGGAATAAGCCCTGCAAGCAAAATCAAAGCAAGTTCTTTGCGTAATACGCCAAATATCAGGAGGATTCCTGCCTCCACCGGAAGCCCAAGCCAGCCGCTTATGAGGGGGCGTGCTCCCGTAACAATGTATCCTATAAAGCCTGTCACGTCTAAAACTGTTATTGCTAGGCTTCCAGCAACTATTATGGGAAAGGCGATGTAGACAAAGTCTTTGGTTCTGCCCCAAGTTTTTGTCAAAACATTCTTTAACGAAGGCCTCTTGTAAGGGGGCATCTCCATGATTAGGCCTACGGGTTCTCCGGGCAAAGCCTTGAAGGCTATTCTTCCCAAAATGAAAATTAGAATTAGGTCAAAAGCGTAAAGGGCTAGGGCCACGTGTAACCCCACAAACCTTCCAACCAAACCGAGAATAACCACCGTTCTGGCAGCGCATGGAATTAGAGTGACAACGAAAGCTGCTAAGAAACGCTCCCGCTCAGTCTCCATAATTCTACAGCCAATACACGCTGGAACACTGCAGCCATACCCTAAAATTAGGGGTATGAAAGCTTTCCCATGCAGGCCAATCTTATGCATTAGATTATCCATGAGGAAGGCTGCTCTAGGCAAGTAACCACTGTCCTCGAGTAAGGCGAGGGCTATGTAAAAGGGTACAATATAAGGCAAGGCTATGGTTATTCCAGCAACAATCCCGCCTAAAACTCCCTTTTCAATCAATGTTACAGCTGTACTTGGCAGGAGATGAAGCAAAAAATTTTCAATATAGAGATTTAAGCCTTGGAAGGCATAGTCAAGGGCTTCCGATAGAAAACTGCCTCCCACAAAGATTAACGTAAACATAGCGGCTATAATGCTTGCCAAAATTGGGTAGCCTAAAAACCTATGCGTCGTTATGGCGTCAAGCTTCTGCTCTAAGCTTATTCTTGGAGGCGCCTCGACAACTGTTACTTCCTTGGCTATTTTGCTTGCTATGGCATACCTTTCAGAAGCCAATACAACGGGTGCTGTTTCGCCGTGCATTTTCTCCAGTTCAGCTGCAAGCCTATCGGCATAGTCTAAAACTTCTTTTCCGCCTTCGCACTTTTCTATTTTCGCGATTACCTCACTGTCTTTTTCCAAGAGTTTGACGGATATCCACCTAGCGTGGTAAACTTTAGAGAGCTGCGGAAGCCTATTTTCCACGAGTTTCTGAAGCTTCTGCACCCTTTCTTCCACTTCAGCACCGTATCTAACCTCTAAAGGCTGAAGCTTCTTTTCGCCGTTTACTACGGATAAGACGGTTTCGAGAAGTTCGTTTATGCCCTTTCCGGTGATGGCGACTGTTGGAACGACAGGCACTCCCAAGGCTTTAGAAAGCTTATCAACATCAATTCTTATGCCCCTTTTAGCTGCAAAATCCACCTGGTTTAAATCCACTATTAAAGGTGGTTTAAGCTCCAAAAGCTGCAGTGTAAAGTAAAGATTGCGTTCAAGGGCTGAAGCATCTACAACATTGATTATGATGTCTGGCTTTTCCAGGGCTATGTAATCCCGCGAAACAATTTCTTCAAGGGAAAAAGTTGAAAGCGAATATATGCCCGGCAAATCAATTACGTGAATAGCATATCCTTTAAAGTGAAGGGTTCCCTCAGCCCTTTCCACGGTTTTGCCAGGCCAGTTTCCAACAACCTGGTTTAAGCCTGTTAGCTGGTTGAAAATGGCGCTTTTCCCAACATTGGCGTTTCCAGCAAGCGCCACAATGATTTCTTTTCCAGAAAATTTTTTGCTTCTGTTCTCCTTACGCAGTGTGCTATGGCTGTGGTCCATTTGGTTCCGCCTTCAATGGTTTCACAAGAACTTTTGAGGCTACTCCACACCCTAAGGCAAGCGTAACTCCTCTAACTTCAACTTCCACAGGGCCGCCAAAAGAGCCCTTTCTCAACAGCTTGACTTCAACGCCGGGTGTTAAACCCATCTCAGTAAGCCTTCGGACAAGCCCGAATCCGCCTATGGCTTTGACCATTACACCTCTTTCGCCTTCGGCTAAATCTGTTAAAGGGCTCAATCCATCACCGTTTTCGTTTTCTAGAACTTTTTGTCCTCTGAGAGTTCGTCTTCGCCTAAACATTATTTCGGTTTCCTCCTGCAGTTTTAACCCAAATGTTTGCCGCCTCTTCTTGGCTTAATGTGTGCTCCTTTCCAGCACCGCACAGAACAATCATCTTCTCTTCTTTTTTGACAATGTGAACTGAAGCGTTAGGCTTTATTCCTTTACTGGCCAATGCGATTAGCGTATCTCGTTTTTCGTCAACAATTTTTACAACGGTACATGTTTGGTTTAGCGCTGCCTCTGTAAGTGGGTAACATTCGACATTGCTTATTTCACCTTCATTTGTGGGTATGGGGTTTCCATGGGGGCAGAACTTTGGATAGCCAAGGCGTTTCTCTAATAGCAAGAGTACGTTTTCGGTTAAGGCGTGTTCAAGTTTGCAGGCGCTTTCGTGGACTTCACTCCATTCCGCCTCCAGAAGGTCTGTGAGGAGCCTCTCCGCAAGTCTATGCCGCCTAATAACGCTTAGGGCGATTTTTTCTCCTTCAGGCGTAAGTTTTACGCCTCTGTAGGGGGTATGCTCCACCAAACCATGCTTCTCCAAATGCGCAATTGTGTTTGTAATAGAGCCGGGCACAACGTTCAGTGCTGTAGCTAGTTCTTTGGTTTTTGCAACTCCGCTTTTTTTCTGAAGTTTATAGATTGCCTCAACGTATTCTTCAGCTTCGTGTGAAAGCTCGGCGGTCAACTTTTCACCAAATTTTACGAGCACTCGTAACTTCAATGCCAAATGAAAGATATAAGCCTTTCGGAAAGCCGAAACCAAACGAAGTTTATAAAATCATGCCCTCCAAACGGATCCACTTAACAAAATCCTGAAAATAAAATCCTTTAAAACTCACCAAACCCCCATCAAAGACCACCCCAATTGACATCAATTATAACAACAAACCCCCAACTGAACAAATTGAACCAATAAATTGCCAAACCTTTTGAGGTTCTTTCCTTCATTTAGTACACGTTAGAACGGCGAAGCGTACCTTTTTAACTTAAAAATACAAAATAAAGAAATGAAAAAATGTAAAAATAAAAATTTGCTTAAAAAAACTATAGGGCAGAGGCGCCCAGAAAAAGGATCACTTCACGAAGCTGACACCTTGACGTCTTATTGGGATAAAACAAACCTCCGGCTGAAACAAAAATATGTGACACGCAATGATTTTCACTGGGGGTTCCTAAAATGTTCATTAGGAGGGCACGGTCAGCTGTCAGCTTTACCTTTGCCCTCTGATGCCATTGACGCTTCACAGCAAGCATTCAATTATTTCATCAAAGTCACCAAGCTACTAGCAGTTATAATGCGCTGCATAATTGTAGATGTCCGTTTTAATCGACCCAGGAGTTATCTCGGCATGCACAATAGAAAAGCATGTATCAAAAGGAATTTCCCAAGTTGGACATGAAACCGAAAAATAACGAAATTTATATAATCATGCTGGGAGTAGTCCTGCTTAACCAGCATTCCTGCATTTGAAAGGCAAAAAAGGCATGAAACCACGGCAGTAAATGCTCTTCCGACCATTGACTGAAGCATAGCTAACCTTGCCAATGAATTTTAGATCGTTTAAATTTATTGTGGCCGGTAAGTTTTCATCGCTCTATTTGGGTGCGAGATATTAGCGAAACGTAATCTTTTAGCGTGAACATGTTAAAAATAAAATAGATGTAATGAAAAAATATGCGCCTTTTTTTTTGAAAGAGTAGGGCAGACTCCTGTTAGAAATGTAGATTGTTTCACGAAGGTACAGTTTATTCTTGCCCGATTATGATTTCTTTGCTTTCAATTATTGCCTTTGCAAGTTTTTCTCTTGCACTTTTGGCTAGTCTCCAGACAGTGTTTCTGGAAATGTTCATTCTTGCAGCAGCTTCCTCAAAGGAGAGTTTTTCCAGCTCAACCAATTTTAATGCTTCAACTTCAGCCAGTTCCAGGTATATTGGGTCTGTGCTTCTTTTTGGGGTTGGTTCAAACTTTTCGGGCAGTTCTTTTAATGTTATTATTACTGGTTTTGGGCGTCTTCCTGTGTGGCCGTCTCTGTGGCGTCTTCGCCAGCGGTGTTCAAACATGTTTTATGTGATAGGTCACAAAACATAAATACTTGACGCTTATGAGATATATCACAAAAGAGGTGAAACCCCCATGAAAAGAAGCACTCCATACTGGCCTAGAGGATGGTGGTGCCCAAGACATCCATGGCCTCCAGCATGGGCCAGAACCCCATACTACTACCCAATAGACCCAGATGAGGAGCGGAAAACCTTGCAAGAATACAAAAAGTGCTTGGAAACTGAGTTGGCAGACATAGCTAAACGCATAGAAGAACTCAAAAAGATAATTCAAGAAAGGAAATGAAACTCATACATAAACAGTTAATAGTTGCTGTTGCACCCGCCGGCAAAAACTCAAAAATTGGAATAGGCTGAACTTTTGCTATTTTCCCGTTTCTCCGATCACTTGAATTATGACGGTTCTTCTTCTTGGGTGCACATCCGTCTCCACAAAGAGTAGGGATTGCCAAGTTCCAAATTCGGCTCTTCCATTGATTACTGGTAAGGTTTTATCTGGAGGCAGAAAGACGGATCGCAAATGGGAGTGAGCATTTGAAGGGTGCATGTAAACGCCATGTTTCGGAATAAACTTCTCAATTAAAACCTTAATGTCATTGAGTAACCCATAATCGCTTTCAGTTAATATGAGAATCCCTGTTGCATGGGGCGCGAAAACATGCACTATGCCATTTTGTATTCCCGACTGGGAGACAGCCTCCTGAACCTTATCGGTTAAATCCACAAACTCAATTTCCCCCTTAGTGGAAAAGCTGTAAGCAGTATTGAAAACTTTAAAATTTGACAAGGGCCCTTTTCACCTTTTTATTTCTCACTACCACCTTTAACCATTCTAACTTTCGCCTTATAAAGGCACTCTCTTTCTCTGCAACTTTATCAGAAATTCACCTTTTTTCTCCGCAAACACAAAAAGCTTGTCCACAAGTTAAGGCTGAAAGACCTAAACTCGCTTTTAACACAGTCCTTTGAAGATGCATCTTCAAAGGGAAACTGGCCGAGTTTGGAAGTGCAAAAGCGCATATTTTAGTGAACTGTGTTGATGCTTTCGTATACAGGAGTGCGTGTTTGGGCAAGGTCTGGTGAGCATTAGTGAAACATAAATTTACGTGTAATACTAAAAATCACCAAGCTCACCTTAAAGTAGCAGTACAGCGTAAATGTATGAAAAATCGTCACACTTTAGCCTACACTAAAGATAAAA
>WUQU01000464.1 GCA_009889605.1 Candidatus Bathyarchaeota archaeon
ATAACCACAGTGCTTGTTGAGCATAGGCTGGATTTAACCGCAAAATACGCCGACCACATTATAATAATGGACGGCGGAAAAGTCGTTTTAGACGGTGAACCCCACGAAATTTTAAACTCTGAAAAAGCCAGCCTAATAGGCGTTGGGGTACCAAAGGCTACACGCTTATACAAAATGCTGAAAACCGACGGAATAAACCTCAGCGGAAAAATTCCCTTGTCATCAGAAGAGTTAGCTGAAAAAATAAGGGAGGCATTAAAAGGCGGATGATTGAGGTCCAAGACTTATACTTCGTATATCCCAGCGGCGTAGAGGCTCTAAAAGGAGTTTCCTTAACAATTCAAAACGGCGAATTTGTAGCTGTAATGGGCGAAAATGGAGCTGGAAAAACAACTTTGGTGAAACATTTTAACGGGTTGCTGAAACCCACTAGGGGAAAAGTGCTTGTAGACGGTGTGGAAACAACAAAAGTAAGCGTAGCCACTCTAGCCAGAAAAGTTGGCTTCGTCTTCCAAAACCCCGATCACCAGCTTTTCAGCGAAACAGTGGAAGAAGAAATAGCCTTCGCTCTCAAAAACTTCGGTTTCAGCAGCGAAATCATAGAAAAACGGGTCACATGGGCCTTAAACCTTTTAGGCTTGGCACAATACAGAAAAACTTCGCCTTTCATGCTTAGCGGCGGAGAAAGAAAACGTGTCGCTTTGGCCTCAGTTCTAGCTTGGGATCCTGAAATACTGATTTTGGATGAGCCTACCATAGGTCAGGATTGCCAGCAAAAAGAGACGCTTCGCCAGTTCATTTTGCAAATGAAGGAGCAGGGAAAAACCGTGGTGATAGTTACCCATGACGTGGAGTTTGTGGCTGAGTGTAACCCCAGAGTTTTGCTGATGCGTAATGGAAAAATTGTTGCAGACGGCGAAGCCAGAAAGGTGCTTACAACTCCTGAAATCTTGACCCAAGCATCAATAGTTCCGCCGCAAATAGCTCAAATTTTCCTACAACTATCCGAACTTGGATTTCCCAAAGAAGTTATAGATGTTTACGAAGCCCGCGATTTGCTCCTTAAAGCCTTAAGGAGACCATCTTAAATGAGCATGTTCGACGGACTTAAATTCAGAAAGGTTTCATCCCCAATTCACAACCTGGATCCGAGAATAAAATTCGTCTACGCCTGTGCTATTTTCGTGATTGCGATACTTTTCTGGGAGCTTTTACCCTTAGCTGTGCTTTTTGTAATCCAGATTCCCTTTGTATTAATAGCCGGAGTTAAACGAGAATGGGCACGTTCCATGAGAGGTGCAGCTTTTCTAGCCTCAATAATTTTCTTAACAAATTTCATTTTCTCCTTCATAAACGCCGGCTATGTGGTCACGTTTTCCTCCTTGGAATACGCTTTAGCCATGACCTTTAGGTTTCTTGTGCTCGTCGAATCCTTCTCCGTATTCTTCTTGACAACTTCCCCTGACCATTTAGGTTTGGCCCTTGAACAGACGCATGTGCCCTACGAGTTTTGCTTTGCCTTCACCACAGCTGTGCGCTTTGTTCCCGTATTAGCAGAAGAAGCCCAAACAATAATGGACGCTCAAAAGGCAAGAGGCTTAGAACTTGAAAAGGGAAACTTTCTAAAAAGAATCAGAAACTACATTCCAATCCTTATACCATTGATAGTGAGCGCTATACGCAGAAGTTTAGAATTAGCAGAAGCAATGGAGTCCCGTGCTTGGGGAGCAACTAAAAAGCGCACAAACCTTTACGTTTTAAAAATGCACAGAGGCGACTTCGTACTTGCAGTTATAACCATAGGTATTTTGGCAATAGCAATTTACATGCGCCTATACACCCCAATTCCACGTTTAGAAGAAATCTTAAAAGGCATAATTTAACCGCAAGACTTTTAATTTAGACGCTCGTGTAATGGGTTTCTCGGGAGCTTGAAAGACTTGGAATGGTTAAAAGCTGCGGCGGAAGAAATCATTTCAGGAATCAAGAACTCCATTGACGAGCTTAATCCCAAAGAGGTTGAACGTTTCATTCAGCTTCTGTTGGGCGCTAAAAACCGGAAAATATTTGTGGTTGGCATGGGCAGGAGCGGTTTCGTCGGCAGAGCCTTTGCACTGCGTCTAATGAATTTAGGGTTTAACGTTTACTTTCTAGGCGAAACTATTACACCAGCTGCGGAAAAAGGAGACTTGCTAATTGCTATTTCAGGGACAGGAGCTACAAAAATGGTTTTAACGGCGAGTGCCGCTGCGAAGGATATAGGGGCTGCTGTTGTCGCCATAACATCTTTTCCGGAGTCTCCCCTAGGGCAGATGGCAGATCTTGTGGTTACTATTAAAGGGAGGACTAAGGCTGGTTGGCCTCGAGAGGAGGATTATCTTGCCAGGCAGCTTATGGGTGAAAAGGAGCCATTAACCCCTCTTGGGAGTATTTTTGAAAATAACTGCATGGTTTTTTTGGATGGTTTAATTGTGGAGTTGATGCATCGTTTAGGCAGTACCGAGGAAGACCTAAGGCGTAGACATGCAACAATAGAATAGGCAATTGTGGGGCGTGTGGAAAATCCGGGCTAAATGGAAAAAGAAGAGGATACGTCGGCAGAAAAAGAAGAGGGAAAAGCGGAAGGCACGATATAAGTAGCGTGAAAGCAGCTTATTATGCATTTTTAATGCTTTTGTTTGCTGCTGAAGTTTTTATGCGTTCTAAGTATTAGGCGTTCATATAGCTTATTAAGACTTGCGATATTATATTTTCTAGAAACAGCACAAACCCTAAAATAGGGAAACCCCATGCCCAAAACTCCAAAAAGTGAAAAAAACCGAAATAGGAATAATAATAAGCGAAAAAGAAAGAAAACCCACAGTCTTCAGAGAAGTCTACCCCATAAAAGAGCCCTATGTTTACGCTGCAATAGTCAAAGACCCCGAAACCCAGAAAACCCTCTACGAAGTCCTAGAACCCACACTGAAGAAAGACGAAGAAGAACAGCTAAAGGAAATAAAAAGACTGCTAATGGAAGAAATAGACGTAAACCTAAAAGAAATAGAAACCAAAGAAAAAGCTGAAAACTACTTAAGGCAAAAGACAGCGGAAATTGTCAAAAATACCGCATAAAAATTCCACCGGAATCCATTGACAAGCTATTATATTACATAGCAAGGGATTTCATCGGATATGGAAAAATAGATCCGTTGATGAAGGACCATTTTATTGAGGATATTTTCTGCTGACGGTGTAAACATACCCATCTACGTTTGGCACAGAGTATACGAATCACTGCGAATCACTGCCCACAAACGTCATATTTAAAGATGAAGCAGAGTTGAATTCCTTCATAATCCGCCTAGCATATTTGGCGGGTAAGAACATTTCTGTGGCTTCTCCAATTCTGGATGCTTCGCTTCCAGATGGAAGCCGCATACAACTGACCTATGGAAACGAAGTGACCAGAAGAGGCTCAACGTTTACAATACGACGTTTCAAGGTAGACCCCATAACAATTTCAGACTTAATAGCCCTCAACACGCTTTCTTCCGAAATGGCTGCTTACCTATGGTATATAATAGAAAACAGGGCTTCAGTCCTAGTGGCTGGCGGCATAGCCTGCGGCAAAACCACCATGCTAAACTGTTTATCAATGTTCATAAAACCCGAAATGAAAATCGTAAGCGTCGAAGACACACAGGAGCTTAACCTGCCTCATGAAAACTGGGTTCCATCCCTTGTAAGGCTCAGCTTTGAGCATGAAGAAAAAAGCGCGGGTAACATAACCCTCTTCAACTTGTTGAAGGCCGCTGTTAGGCAAAGGCCAGACTACATTATTGTCGGCGAGGTTCGCGGGGAAGAAGCCTACACACGTTTCCAAGCCATGGCGACAGGCCATTTGGGGATGTGTACAATCCACGCTGAATCCGTGGAATCCGCAATAAGCCGTCTAGAATCTGAACCTATGAACATTCCAAGACCTCTTATAGCTATGACTGACGTCATAATGGTTATGGCGAGAACTGAAATAGACGGAAAACCTGCGAGAAGAACTTTAACATCAACGGAAATTGCTGGAATCGATCCCATTTCTAAGAAAATTTTAACTGAAGAGGTTTTCCGTTGGAAAGCCAAAGAGGATATATTCGAATATCTTGGGCACAGCAACCTCTTGGAAAAACACATGAAAAAATGGGATTGAGCGAGGGCGATGTTAAGAGTGAACTACGACGGAGAAAAATGGTCTTAGAATGGATGGTGTACAAGGGCATCCGCCGCCATGTAGATGTGGCAAACGTCATCAGAGAATATTATGCAAATCCAGAGCGTGTTTTCCAGAAAGCGAGGATGGAGTTAAAGTGAAACCCAAGTTTTCAGAGACATTCAAACATTTTTGCGAAACGCTTTCAAAGTTTAAACATTCTTTTACAAAAGCATTCTTTTACAAAAGTGAACATGAAAAGGCTCCGCGGGAAAATAAATCCACATTTAAAAACTTCAATCTTTGGCTTATACTCTTTTTGGCGGGAAATCGGCCGTTTTCTGACCCTTTTCCAAGATTTAGATTTACACCTGCATAGGGCAGGACTTAAAACTGACTTTAGGGTTTACCTAAGCCTAGCGTTTCTCTCAACCGCTATAATTGCGCTTGCAACATTTGTTTCTGTTCCGCTAATCTTTCTTTTTGTTTTCCATTCGTCCATGTTTTCAGCGGTGCTTTTCGGTTTAGGCAGCAGTCTTTTTGCAGTTGCCATTTCAGTTTTCGGTTTTTACCTTTACCCAGTTTATCGTGCCGACAAGCTTCAAAGGGAGCTTGATGACGAGCTGGCTTTTGCTAGCGGTTATATGGCCATTCTTGCAAGTGCAGGGGTTTCTCCGGAAAAATTTTCTATTCCCTTTCAAATCTTCCTATACCTTTAGCTGTTTCCGGTGAAGCCAAAAACGTTATCCAAGACGTAAACCTGTTCGGTTAGATGTAATCTCTGCTTTGGAACGCGCTTCAAAGAGGACACCGTCTGAAAAGTTTCGTGAAATGCTTGAAGGATTTA
>WUQU01000465.1 GCA_009889605.1 Candidatus Bathyarchaeota archaeon
CCCTCCGCAAATATTTCTCAAACTCTTTCTCGTGGATTATCCTTTGCGGGTTGTGTTTTCCCTCTCTAAGCTTTTTCAGCTCCCTCTCGTAAAGCTCTAGGAGCCAGCCTTCCCTTCTCTTTCCATTTTTCGTATAAAGTCTGTGAAGTTATCCCTGAAAGCCTTGGTCTTGGCAGCCTTAAGAATAGCCTTTGGATCAGTCCTGTTAAGCTCACAGTAAAAACCCAAAGTCCTAAGGTATACGGTAGCAGTAACAATGGACTTAGCGGCCAAATTTTCAAACCAACGCTTAACATCCACATCCCCAAGCAAATAAGCGTACTTAGCCCTCATACACCATCAATTATGGGAAGGCACGTTCCAATATTTAAGGATTCACTTAAAAATTTAAGTGGGCCGGACCGGATTTGAACCGGCGACCTTCGCCGCGTGAGGGCGACGTCCCTTGGCCCTTTATGGCGGTTAACCAGCTAGACTACCGGCCCTCGAAAGCTAACTTAACGTGCATTCCAAATAATTATTTCTGCTTCATAAAATCTTTCCCGTCTCCTACTAAAAGAGATTGCGGAGTGAATTACTGTTGGAAGACTTGAATGAAAATGGCGATTTGGAAAAGCAGGGTGGGAAGGACGCGGTTTTGCTCTTGCTATGTTACTTGGCTTTTGCGGTTATTGGATACCTTATAGCAAATTATGTGGGTTTCTAGGCTTTTAATTCTTCTTTGATTATGATGCTCCGCACTTCTTTAAGCCAAGGCATCAGAAACGCGTCCTCTTGGAACCACCGTGTAAGCTCTTGCTTAATCTCTTCATCATTATTTTCAGAGCTTTCGTCGAGGAGCTCAACGGTTATCACTGCTAGTTTGCACTTCATGGATATCACCTCTTGCTCTTGCACGCTGAGTTGACTTTTAAGGGTTACTTCTATCTACAATGTATCATTTAATCGGATTCCGAACACGTCTTAAGCCAACACGCCCACGCATAAAACACAACCAGCCGAAACGTTAAAAAATTCAAAAGATTATTTCAAAACTAGCCGAGGTAGCTCAGCCTGGGAGAGCGCCCGGCTGAAGACCGGGTTGTCGCCGGTTCAAACCCGGCCCTCGGCACCTTCATGCTAATTTTTGCCCCCATTCATTTATTGCAATCTCAAGGGAGGAAAGGTTGCCTCAGTTTTTGGTGTTTTGAAATGCTTATAAGGGTTTCAGAGATTCTTTTCATCTGTGGTACTTAGCCCAAAGAACACCGAATACAATCACAGCCGCCATTATGACGATTAAGCCGTAAAGCCTAGATTAAACAAGCCTGACCAACTCATCCCTTTTCTCCTCTCAAGCTCTTGCCATGAGCGGATTAAATAAAAGCAGTTGTTCCGAGTAAGAAACATTCTTTTGTTATTTAATATTGCGAGGTGGAAAGCCTCTTTATTAGCCAATAATGATGAGATAGTCAAAGATGGGGAGCGCCCTCTTTCATGTTTGATAGACTATCGTCTAAAATGGAAAAACGAAACGTTCCTACTTTAGGGAAAGGGTTCAACAGCGGCAACATCTAAACAGGGAATTCGACAGGTTGGAAAGCTTCTTAAAGAAAACGTAATTGATGAGGATATTTATAAACGGCTGAGAAAACTGTTGGAAATTGGCTACAAACAAAAAATTCAGGAAACTAGACGAAAATACGGTTTCCCATGTAATTTTGTACGCCTTGAAAGCACACCTAACCCTGATGGCAACCGCAACTTTGGCAGCGACAACTTTAACGATTACTAGTCTCCCAACGTAAAAGCCAGACGCTTTTGGTTTTACAACAGCCAAGCTTGTAGGGTTCAAATATTGTCGGGGACAGAAAACTGGAGAAAAACGACATTTAAACACTTTTAAAACTTTAAGTCATAAAGCCAAGCCTTTCTCCCCACTTGGATGGGCTTTCAACAGTTAAATTTTAACAAGGTTTGGCTACGGGTTTTCTGTCGCCATACCGTCTCTGACTTCATAGGATATTCTGGCGCCATATTTTGCGTTAGCCAACTCTATTTCATCCACTATCCGGTTAACCATTCTCCCAACAACAAGCACGAAAACCTTAAGCCCTCTTAAAGCGGCTAAGGCTGAGGCTTTGCTAATCCCAAATTCGACATCAGCTTTAACACCCAACCTGTTAAGGACAGCCCTGCCAACAGTGCCCATAACTCCAACTCTATCGGGTTTAAACTCCTCGTAAAGCCTGCGAATTTTAGCCATGTCAACAGCCCTTGAGCCGCCTTCATTGATGCTTGGAAGCTTAACAATTAGGATTCGCCCCTGCTCCAACTCCACTTCGCCCTTAAGGTCTACTAGCCCCACATCTTCTCCTTCATCCGCATCTGCAACCGCTGTTCCATAAGCCTTAGCCGTGTGTTCTTTCAGAGGCGCCGCATATAAAACGCCGCCACTCATAACCAGACCCACTCTTTCTCCAGCCTTTATTTTCTGTAAAGCTATAGCCGGCCAAACCCGCTCCACTTTCAAGTCTCGCTTAACCGTGTTAACATACCTTTCAAGGCTTGTCAAATATTCTTGAAGTTTCCTGTTTGCCTTAGGCGTCAGCTTGTAATTTGCCCTTTTAACTCCTGTCTCCAGCATTCCTTCCTTCACAAGTTTTTTAAAATATTTGGAAACCGCCTGCACAGTCACTCCAAGGGCATCGCTGATGTCCTTCTGTTTCACATGGGGCTGGTTCCTTAAAACCTCAACCAAAATCTGAAACTTGGTAAGCTCGCCTTTATTCCTTAAAAGATCAGAAGAAGAGTTTCTACGAACCCTTGCCATATTATTCAACCGCAATTTAACCAAGGTTAAGCAAGTTTTATATAACCCTTGTGGACGGCTTATCAAGCAGTGATTCATATGCACATTATGGATGGAATACTGACGCCTTTATGGGTGGCAGTGTGGTTTGCAGTTGCTCTGCCATTTATAGCCGTTGGCCTAGTTAAAATCGCCAGAAAAAGAAGGGAAAACCCGGCTTACACGTCAATGCTGGCCTTAATGGGCGCCACCATATTCATAGTTTCTGTTTGGCACATACCCGTACCCGTCACAGGTTCATGCTCCCACCCATGTGGGGTAGCCCTCTCAGCAATTCTTGTAGGCCCCTTCGAAAGCGTTGTATTGGCCTTTATAGCCCTTTTCTTTCAAATGTTCCTCGCCCACGGAGGCGTAACAACCCTCGGCGCCAACACAGTCTCCATGGGAATCGTCGGAGGCTTTCTAGGCTACGCAGTATACCTGGCGCTTAGAAAAATGCGTGTTTCCATTTGGCTTTCAGCGGGCCTAGGGGGATTTTTCGGAGATCTAGCCACTTACCTCACAACTGCAGGACAACTGGCTTTCGCGTTACACCCAGAAGAACCATTACTGTACTTGGGCATATTCTCCGCAGGCTTCACTCCAACCCAAGTGCCCATAGCCATTATGGAATTCGCTTTAACCGCAGCAGTCATAAGATACGCCGCCATAACAAAGCCTGAAATGCTGGGAGGCCGAAAATGAAATGGACAAGTTCACAAAATACGCGCTCCTAATAATGGTGGCTGCAGTGGCCGCCATGATAATCGCCACATACATCGGCGTCTACGTTTACGGCGGAAATATGGAAACAAAGTATATCACCATGATGGAGGAGGAAGCTGAAGCCTTAGGGCTTAGCTTTGGACATCTGGTTGAGCTGGGTGAAACAGGCGAATACATTGGTTTTTCACTGGCTGGCGCAATATGCGGTTTCATCATAGGCTACCTTATCCCATCAGTTTTCGAAGATGGAAAACAACCGTTGAAAGAAGGAGGGGAAAAACATGCTTGAATGGCTTTCAGGAGATCCGCTGGTGGGAATACTTACAACCATAAGCTTCTTCATCTTCCTCATAATAGGGCGCAGCTTTAAACTGCGACGGATGAAGCGTGGCAAATAGTTTTGCACACCCTCCACCTAGATTTTGAAGAAAACCTCGGCGAAAACACCTTACTCTATAGGCTAGATGCAAGAGTAAAACTGGTGTGCACGGTTTTTGCGATTTTCAGCATCCTTTTCCTAACTCACTGGCAAACCGTTGCTTTAATATTTGTTTCATGCCTTTTTCTAGCCTTCTATTTTGCACGCGCCCATGTGAAAATCTTCTTGAGGAGGCTGCTTTATCCGCTTTACATAATTGCCGTTGTCTCAGTCATTCAACCATTTACTTACGGCTCAACAGTCGCCGCAGTGACACCAATTTTCTCCATACCAATATACATTGAAGGGTTATGGTTCGCATTTTTAATTTTCACCCGATGCCTAGCAGCGGTGGCAGTTTTAAACCTCCTAATTCTAACAACGCCTATTATGGCATTTATGGGCGCTCTGGAATGGTTCAAGGTGCCCTCAACTCTTATAGATGTAGCCTTACTCATGTTCCGATACATTTTCGTCATATCAGACGAGGCGACAACAATATACAACGCGCAGAAGTCCAGATGCGGCTATTCCAAGGCTTTAGGCTACTTTAAAAAGATTAAAAACTATGGCACCCTATTTGGGATGCTCTTCGTAAGATCCTATGACCGCGCCGTGAAAGTTGGCAACGCCATGATTTCAAGAGGATATAAAGGCGAAACTAAACTATTCACTTTTCACCAGAAAGCCATACCGCCAAAAGAAGTTTTTTACGGGATAATTTTAATTTTAGCCACCGCATCTTTAATTTTAGTGGACTGGTTCATCCTATAGCATTAAGCATTACAACGAGGTTCAAATTTGAAAGCCTTGGAAACCATCAGCCTTTCATACACTTATCCAGACGGCACCAAAGCTCTGGAAAACATCAACTTTGCAGCTGAAAAAGGCGAAAAAATAGCTCTTCTAGGACCTAACGGAGCAGGCAAGTCTACGCTTCTACACCATTTTAACGGGCTTTTAACACCTACAAGCGGCAAAATATACGTCTTAGGACGTGAAGTTACAAAGGCGAACATTGACTATGTTAGGCAGAAAGTAGGCCTGGTTTTCCAAAACCCAGACGACCAGCTTTTCGCCCCCACAGTCATCCAAGACATAGCTTTTGGACCTAGAAACATGGGATTACCCCCTAAAGAAATTGAAGAACGCGTCACATGGGCTTTAGAGGTTATGGAACTTAAAGGCGTTGAAAGCAAGCATCCGCAAAAACTAAGCCAAGGACAAAAGAAAAGAGTAGCCATAGCCGGCGTTCTCGCCATGAAACCTGAAATAATAGCCTTAGACGAGCCAACCGCCAACCTCGACCCAAAAGCCGTCAACAAAATTTTGGAGCTTCTCCTAAAACTAAACCAAGAGCTAGGAATAACCTTAATAATCGCAACACACGACGTGGACTTCGTGCCGTTGTGCGCGGATAAAATCTACGTTTTAAGCAACGGAAAAACAGTTCTAGAAGGGCCGCTTAAGGAAGTTTTCTCAAACACTGAAACCTTACGAAGTGTGGATTTGCGTCTCCCAAGGATAGCGCATCTATTCGAAATTTTGAAAGTGAAAGACAAGCTTCCCATAGGCAACACACTTCCTCTTACAATAGGAGAAGCGAGAAAAGAAGTTCTTGGACTTTTACATGTTAAACCGGAAAATTAAGCGGTTCCCCATCCAAAATTAACGTTTTCTAGGCTTATGTTTTCTCGCTTAGGGCGTAGCCTCTGGAGGTCACCATCCTCTGGTTCAGTATGCGCGTAGAAGAATTACCGACAATAATTGTGGTTGCCATATCTACTTCATAGTTCAACATTTCCTTAACAGTTGTTATAACCACATGTTCGCCTTTCCTTCCAACGTTTCGCACTATGCCTACGGGCGTGTCTGGCCTCCTAAACTTAAGCAGTATTTCATACGCCCTAACCAGCGGTTCCTTTCGACTTCTGCTTTGAGGGTTATAAAGAACTATGACAAAGTCTGCTTCCGCCGCCGCCTTCAATCTTTTCTCAATTTTGCTCCACGGAGTTAAAAGGTCGCTTAAGCTTATGGCGGCAAAATCGCCCATGAGGGGGGCTCCCAGCTTGGCAGCTGCAGCTGTAGCCGCTGTTACGCCGGGAACAATTTCTATCGGAACCGATACGCCTTCTTTTTCAGCAACTTCTAAAACTGGGCCTGCCATGCCGTAGATTCCAGCGTCTCCGCCGCTTACTACAGCCACTTTTTTATTTTCTAAGGCTTTTTTAACCGCCACCTCAGCTCTTTCAACTTCGTCGCCCATTTTCCCACTTATGATTTCAGCTGTCGGCTTAATTAGCGAACGCACAAGATTCACGTAGGTGGCATAGCCAACTATAACGTCTGCGTTTTCTATTTCGCGTTTA
Source organism: Candidatus Bathyarchaeota archaeon (assembly GCA_009889605.1). Taxonomy (GTDB): domain Archaea; phylum Thermoproteota; class Bathyarchaeia; order Bathyarchaeales; family Bathycorpusculaceae; genus WUQU01. The sequence continues at coordinate 6,344 of WUQU01000465.1, forward strand.
GCCTTAAAAGTCATGTGTTCTACGGAGCCGGGGCCTATGCCTACTAAGCTTATTCTTCCTCGGCAACAGCCACTGTAACCCCGTCCACTTTCATCTTCTTCAGAATTAATCTTGCTTTCCCTCCTACAGCCAGTAGAGCTGCTCTTTCGCATACTCCCCCAACACCTAACGTTTTCTTAACTATTTCCGAGTCCGGGGATAAGTCTTCATGGCTGAAACCCCTAAGAGTTTCAAGGCTGAAGAACTGGAGTTCTAAACCAAGCCTTTCAGCAACGTTGGCCAAAGCATGGGAAGACCGTTTAACATCAACAGTAGCCATTTTCGCCGCAACGCTTAAAGGCACATGAGCCCGTTTTAAAGCAAGCTTAACCGCTTTTAACACGTCTTTCTCGTCAACGTTTTTTCTTGCCCCAATCCCCACGGTCACTGTTTTAGGCTTCAAAATCACGACAGGTTTAGGAAAGCTTGCCGTCGCCGTTGGGGCTTTTGAAACTATTATGCCTCCATCAAAACCTTTCAAGAACTCCACAGCTTGCTCAACATGCTCCACAATTTCAGCCTTATAGCTGAAAACCCGCGAAGGAACCCGGCGGTAATCCCCAACAAAAAGGAGGGCTATTTCTCCGCCTTCAACAATTATGGCATTAACCGCTTTGAGGTTTTCCGGATTCATTATTTTACAGTGCAAGCTTCTGGCAAGCTCTTCAACGCTCTTTTTTCCCAGAACTTCTGAAGCAGTGGTGATCACCGCCGTCGCGTTTATCCCCTTTGCTATTAGCCTAGTTAAATGGTTGGCGCCTCCATAATGCCCGGAAACTAGGCTTACTGCGAAACGCCCAGCAACATCAACGCAAACTATGGCGGGATCTGCCATTTTGCTTTTCAACAGTGGACCAACGGCTCTTATGATTATTCCAGAAGCCATAACCCCAACTATAGCGTCAAACTTGCTGAAAATTTCCCGAATAAATTCCTTAAACGTGCCTTCTATGGCTGAAACGTCTTTATTAGCATATTTCTTAGGCGCGAAAACAGTGGTTTTAATCCCCGCCATTGTCAAAGCATCCTTAATTTTACGGGCTGTTTCAGCAGCTTTCCCGCTGACATAAACTATGGCTACACCCTTTTCAAACATCCTTTGGCCCCTTTCTAAAGGAATGGGCGAAACCCGCATCATAAAGCTTAGAATAGTCATAGGATTTTGGATCTAACACTTCTCCAACAAGGATCAGCGCTGTGCTTTTTATCCCGGCTTCTCTAACTTTTCCAGCAATGTCGCTTAAAGTGCCTTTAACAATTTTTTCTTCACGCCACGAAGCTTTGTAAACAACCGCAACCGGAGTGTCTTCCGGGTAGCCTCCAAGCCTAAGCTTTTCAACAACTGCGTCTATGGCTTGTATGCCTAGAAAAATTGCCATCGTAGCCTTGTGCCTAGCGAGTTCCACGAGGTTTTCAACTTCAGTAACTGGGGTTTTGCCTTCAGGCCTAGTGATTATCACTGTTTGCGAAATGGTTGGCAATGTCAGCTCCCGTTTTAGGGCTGCTGCGGCAGCTTGCAAACTGCTTACTCCTGGAACTACCGCGTATTCTATTTTCTCTTTTGTCAGCAGATCCATTTGTTCTTTTATGGCTCCGTAGAAGCTTGGGTCACCGTCATGAAGTCTTACAACGTTTTTGCCCTCTTTGGCAGCGTCAACCATTGTTTTAACAATTTCACCTAGGCTCATGACAGCGCTGTCGTAAAGTTTGGCTCCTGGCTTGGAAAATTTTAGGATTTCCGGATTTAACAGAGAACCCGTGTAGACTATTACGTCTGCTTGCTCTAACAGTCTTTTTCCCTTCAAGGTTATGAGTTCAGGGTCTCCGGGTCCAGCGCCGACAAAGAAAACTTTTCCTTTTTCAGGCATGTTTTCATCTCCTTTTTATTATAACTGTTGAGAAATAGTTTCCGTCTACTTCCCAATTTTGCAAATCGCCAAGCCTCCCAGTTTTCACTTCCTCTCTTGAAGTGTCGCTTTTCTTCACAAGGATTACTGGAGAGCTTTCAGCGAATCCGCAGAATGCTAGTTCCTTCGGCAGTTCTTTTAGCAGCTTGGTTCCTTTCATGAAAACAAGGGTATCTGCATTTTCAGCTATGCGTTTAATTTTTCTTAGGTCAATGCTTGAGGGGATTATGGCCACAACCTCTTCGCCTTCAGCTATAGGCGTCCTAGAAACTGCAGCACACTCGGTTAAAGATGTTACGCCTGGAACTATTTCAACCTCAACTTCTGGACATTTTCCCATTATGGTTTTGCACGTGTGAATAAAAGTGCTGTAAAGCATAGGGTCGCCTAAGGTGATGAAAGCAACTTTTTTCCCCTCTTTAAGCTTAGCCAATATAGTTTCTGCGTTGCTTTCCCAAACATTTTCGAGAATTTTCAAGTTCCGGGTCATTGGATAAACCAGTTCAAGAATCTCTGGAGGCCTCTCTAACTCTTGCAAGATAGGTTTCACTGTTGTTAAGGCCAAGCTTGGCTTGTGTAAACGCGCTTTAGGTGCGCAAATAACATCAACACTTTTTAATGTTTTTGAAGCTTTAATTGTGATGAGTTCCGGTTTTCCGGGTCCAACACCGACGCCTACAAGTTTGCCAAGCAAGTTTTTCACCTAAACTTTTGTGGCAGATATTATTGTGATCGGGTTCCTCGCCATCATCATCACTCCAGCGTCTATCCATTTGCCTTTAGCCACGAAAACCGTTGTTACATCTATTTCTCTGAAATTCAGCCGCGTAATTTCCTTCAACGCCTCATAGCCTGTTTCTAACATAATAGAGTTCACAACTATGCGGCCGTTTTCCTTAATTTTTTCATGGGAAACTTTTATCACATCCTTTAAAGACTTGGTTCCGCCAATTATTACAGCGTCCACCACGGGCAATTCCAACATTGCTTCAGGAGCTTTGCCACGTATAACTTGAACTATGTTTTGCACACCAAACTTGGCCAAATTGGTCCTAGTCAATTTTACAGCCTCTTCGTTTTCGTCTATTGCGAAAACACGGCCTTCACTGCCTACTTGGAGTGCAGCCTCAACAGTTAAGCTGCCAACCCCGCAGCCTACATCAATGACATAAGCGCCTTCGCGGAGTCTCGCCTTAGAAATTGTTAAAGCTCTTATCTCTTCCTTGGTTGGTCCTGAAACACTCTCGCTTGTTATGAAAAGCTCGTCGGGTATCCCAGGGGTTTTGTAACTCCACATGATCCTTCCATCCTGGTCAAGGGGGTTTAACAACCATTACGCATAAACCGCTGAAGTTTCGAGACATTATTTCCGTTAAGCTGCTTGAAAACACTCTTTCCTCATCGAGTGTGAGGTTTTCGCATATAAAGACTGGAGTTTCCTCTCTTGCGCCTTCGCTTATTAAGAAGCGTGCAATGTCGCTTGGAGTGAAAGCCTTAGGGTCTGGAAGTATAATGAGAGGTTTTCCTTTCTTTGCTGACTCAGCAAGTTTCTTCTTCTTTTGAAAATCTACGCCTTCATGGAAACTAATTAACTCCGCTTCGTCCCAACATATTTTTAGGCGGGCCGCACACGCTTGTATCGCGCTTATTCCTGGAACAACATTCACATCAGCATTTTCGCCTACGATTTTTAGAACTGGCCTAAGCAGCCCGGAAAAACAAGGATCGCCCGTTGATAAAAAAGCCACTTCCAAGCCTTTATCGGCTTGTTTAATCGCATACGCTACAGCTTCTTGAAAATTTTTAGCCGTTAACGTGATCTTCTCGCCTTTTATATCGTTTTGGAAAAGGTTTAGGGCTCTTTCGGCGCCTACTACAACTTTAGCCTTTTGCACGGTTTTCCGCGCAATAGGTGTTACGTAGTCGGGTGAGCCGGGGCCTACGCCAATTATGTGGATTTTTGCCATTTCTCTGTACACCCAAAATCTCCGCTTTTTCCTAAAATTTCTCCGTCTAAAGAAATTATCACCACGCTTATTTCGGCTTTGCTTTCCACTTTTTCGGTGCAGCGGAGGCGTATTCTTTCGGCGATAAGGTCAAAAGTTGGCTTTGCTAACTTTTCCTCTTTAAGAAGGGCAATTGCTTCTTCAGCGGTGTTTGAATGCAGTATCTTGTCTATGATTTGCGGTTTTGCACCGGCAGCGCCAGCGTAAGCAGCCAGGACTTCCATTCTTGCATCCGCCACTTTATGATGGGTGTTGAATATTCCCGCGGCTAGCTTAACCAGTTTCCCAGCATGCCCCAGCAAAACTATGTTTTTAACGCCTTTTTCCACGGCTTTGCGAAGCATGTAGCCTATAAAATCGCCTGTTTGAACTATGGTGTCCTCTGGAGCATTGAATATTTGTTTTGCAAACTTGGCGCCTATGTTGCCCGGCACAAGAAATACACACTTGTAGCCGCTTGCTAGGGCAACGTCGATTTGGGAAACTAGGGAACGCCTATAAGCTTCAAGCGAATAGGGCTTCACAATTCCAGTGGTGCCAAGTATAGATATGCCGCCAACTATGCCCAATTTCGGGTTGAAAGTTTTTTCAGCAACCTCTCTGCCGCCTGGGACCTCAAAACTCACTTCAACGCCTTTACCTGGAGGCAAAACCTCTCTTAACGCGTTTTCTATCATCATTCTTGGAACAGGGTTTATGGCGGGCTCTCCAACGGGAACAGGCAAACCAGGCTTGGTTACTATGCCGACGCCTTCTCCGCCTTTTATTGCTAATTTACCGTCGTCAGTAACCCTTACAGTGGCCATTATATTCAAACCATCGGTAACGTCCACATCGTCTCCAGAATCCTTCACAGCACACGCAACGGCGCTTTCAGAACCTATTTTCCGACATTCTTTAACAGGGACTTCTAGGCGTAACCCTATCGGGGTGGGAACGCTAACACGTTCAACAGGTTTATCCAATAAAGTGATAAGTGCAGCTTTTGCAGCAGCCGCAGCACATGCGCCGGTGGTTATACCGTAACGGAGAAAACTCAAACGTTTAAACTCCTTTCTGTTCTTCTGCCATGGACAAAAGCGCGTTGAATATGGCTGCAGCTATTGGGCTTCCGCCTTTTGGGCCGCGAACAGTTATGAAAGGCGTTGAAAGCTTCAAAACTTCCTCCTTGGATTCTGCGGCGCCCATAAACCCAACAGGAGTGGCTATAATCAAGGCTGGTTTTGCTTTTTCCTCTCTCACAGCGTTGACAAGTTCAAAGGTTGCTGTCGGCGAATTCCCAATAACAACAACAGCGTTTTTAAGTCCATCCTCTTCTATTGCTAAGCGCATAGCAGCAGCAGTCCGCGTTATGGAATTTTCAAAAGCCAATTTGACAGCACGTTCATCATCCACATAACTAACCACTTTGCCCCCAAACTTTTCCAGTCTCGCCGTGTTTATGCCTGCTTTCACCATTTTCACATCGGTTACCACTTTTGCTCCGGATTTGATGGTGTTAACTCCAGCCTCCACAGCCTTTTCATGAATGACTATAAGTTTGGCAAATTCGGGATCAGCCGTGGCGTGGACAACCCTCTCAATAATTCTCGCATGTTCCCGGGGAACCCCTTCCAACATGCCCTTAAGCATATGCCTTATCTTACTTATGCTTGCCTTGAACAAAGTGTCTGAAGCGGCTAGACTGCCAAGCGCGTATGGCGTGTCGGCTTTGTTTTCTTGATTTAAAGCGTTTAGGGCTTTTTCCTCTATTATTTCCGCTAACCGCCTATCTGGACCTATGGGCTCCCCATAGATTATTTCCAGCTCCCCAGTCTTTAACATGTGCTCTCCTTTTTTAAGGCCTAGAATTTCCGGAATGTCTTTTTCAGTGTGCGTGCCAGGGGCGAGAAAAACTGGAATCAAAACAACTTTTTTAACTCCCATTTTTACAACTATGTCTACTGCTTCATTTATGGTGGGCTTGTTCTTTGTCATGAATGAAATTTCAACAACCTTAAATTTTGATTTAGCCCGTAAGATTTCAGCTAGTTTTTCCAAGTTTTCTTTGTACTGCGGCAGTTCGCTGCCATGCCCGATAAGAATTAGGCCAACGTTATCCATCGGCTTCACTCCATTCGGGCATACTGAAATTTTTAACTCCAAGTAATTTCACGGCGCCATCTACTATTTCTCTTTCATCGTTTAAAGCGGCTGAACGTAAATTCTCCACAACGGGCATAAGCATTTTTTTGACAATTATGCGGGTTAAATCATCAATCACTTGCTTTTCTCTTTCGCTTATTTCTCCAAGCATGTTCAAGGCTTTAAAAAGTTCTTCTTTCCGCATCTCCTCTACGCGTAAAAACAGTTGAGAAATGAGGTCCCTAACAGACTGAGCCTTCAACTCTTTGCAAAGCATCGGAAGTTCTTCATCCAAAATTTTCAGTGCTTTTTCCGCGCTTTTCTGCTTCTCTTTCAAGTTCCTTTCAACTATTGCTTGAAAATCATCTATATCGTAGAGAGCTATCCCCTCCAAATTTTTCACAGTCTTTTCAACATTCCTTGGATTTGAAATGTCAATAATTATCAACTTGCCCGGGTTTTTGCGCTGCTTCATAATTTTACAAACAGTTTCCTCTGTTAATACGTAATGGGGAGCACTCGTGGCACATATAACTATGTCCGCATACTCCAAGGCTTCCTCCAGCTTATCAAACTTCAAAGCTTTCCCTGAAACCTCTTCAGCCAACTTCAAAGCCCGCTCATAGTTTCTGTTAGCAATGAAAATGGCGTTTGGCTTATAACGCGCCAACGCCTTAGCCACACAAGTTCCCATCTCCCCTGCGCCTATCACTAAAACATTTCTCCCATCAATCCCGCCTAAAAGGGATTCGGCAAACTTAACTGAAATCGAACCCACAGAAACTGCTCCCTTGCTTATGCCAGTCTCGTTCCTCACACGTTTCCCAACACTTACAGCCTTTCTGAAAACCGTTCGGAGGATAGGCCCAACCGCCTTTAGGGATTCAGCCTCCAAATAAGCGTTCAAAACCTGGCCGAGAATCTCGTTCTCGCCTACAACCATGGACTCCAACCCAGATGCAACCCTTAAAAGATGCATCAAAGCGTCACGGTTTAACGAAAATTCTACAGCTTTAAAGGCTTCTTCCCGCAGTGCTCCAGCTCTACCTGCCAAATACTCGCCTGCCTTCTTGGCAACGCTTTCTCCGTCTTCGCACACCACGTAAAGCTCTACACGGTTACACGTTTGAAGAATAACACACTCTTTAACATCGCCTAAAGCGAGGATTTCCTCTAAAGCCTTGCCATTATCCTTGAAGGCTACAGCCTCTAAAAGGGGAACACGAGCCTTTTTGAACGTAATTCTCACGTTTACAATGTCTAAGGCTTTAACAGGGTACTGCATGGTTGGATAGCCCATCCAATTAATTTAAATATACCCCGATATAAGTCTATTTGGATTCAACGGGGTGCCACCTATAGGCCTAAAACATAGAATCGGCTTGGTTTACACGCCTGGGGCTTTACCGTGTTTTGAGGATTTCGGCGGTTTACCCACCCATCTAGTCAGAGAAGACGGCCTTGTAGAGGGAAAACCAGCATCTGAAACCCTTGACATGGTAATAATTCCAGGAGGAAGCCTCGTTGAATCTGAAAGCGTGAAGGGCAACCTAGCAAAGGAAATAGTTAGGCTTTCTGATGCTGGCAAATTCATAATTGGAGTTTGCGCCGGCTTCCAAGCGCTTGCAAAAAGCACAGATACTGGACGGGCTTCACCTACCCCAATCATAAGACACGGGTTAGGCTTGTTAGATGTGGATTTCACTCCCATGATATGCACGGACCGCGTTAAAGCCACGGTGACGGGGCAAAGTTTTATGACAGAAGAGCCAGGGCAAGAGGTCACGGGTTTCCACTGTCATACATATGGAAAGATAACCCTTCACCGTGGCGCAAAACCCATACTTTTTTCCCATGTTAAGAGGGTGAATTACCGCAATAATCCCCAGGACATAGTTTCCGGAGTTGCAAACAAGGAAGGCAACGTTGTTGGAGTGTTAATACATGCATTGCTAGATGAAAACCCTTCAATAAGAAATAGCATAATAAAGTCGCTGGAAATCAGCCGTGAAGAACTTGAAGAAATCAGAAAAGCCAACATGGCTTTGAAAGCTAAAATGAAAAGGGAAGTCGGCGTTTCAACAGGTTTAACCTCCCAAAACAATGATAAAAGAGAAACAGTGTCAGCATGTCTCCTTTTCACAGCAACTGAAAGTGGCGCTGGAAAAACCTTCATTCTCGCGGGGGTGGCGGGGGCTTTGAAAAAACGAGGCTTCAACGTGAGCGTATTAAAAGTAGGTGGGGACATCCGTGACATCGTGCCTTCTTTCTACTTAATTAAGGAACCCATGCGAAGGTATTCGTCTATAAAGATTGGTGACAGCGGTTGGAAACCTATATATGAAGCAGTAGAAGAGGCGAGCCGCGATTATGGGTTAATTTTGATTGAGGGCGCCATGGGAGACTTAACTGGGCTTTTGAACGAGGAGGTTGAGCATCCGTTTTCAACTGTTGAAGTGGCCTTAGCCTTGGATGCGCCCACAGTGCTTGTTATTGGCTGTGAAAAAAGCGGTATAGAAGGAGCGTTGACAGACGCTGTTTACCATGTGGATTTTCTGAGAAAACTTGGAGTAAACGTTGTTGGGGTTGTTTTAAACAAAGTTAGGTTAAGCTATATGGGTGAAAAAGTCAGCCTTTTCATTGATAAAGTGTTTAAGGTGCATGGCGTGGAATTGCTCGCCATGATACCCAGAATGGAGCTGGAAGAGCGAGGTATGATTCCCGAAGTTGAAATACGCTATGAAGATTTCGGGGCTAAAGCTATGGAAGCTGCGGAACGTTTCATAAACTTGGATAGGCTCGTAGAGCTGGTTAAGCCTCCGAAAAAAACTGGGGTGGATTTCAAGAATTTTTTGGAAAACTTCAAAAAGCTGCTGCTTTCAAGTTATATGCCTCCATCTGATTTAAAAATTGGAGGGGAAACTTTTGCTAATAGACTTTAACTTTTCTGGGAAAAACATTCTTGTGGTGGGCGGTGGGGCGGCAAGTTATCGAAAAGTTTTGCGGTTTATAGATGCTCAGCCAAAAATTCAGGTTGTAAGCAAAACCTTCTCAGAAGGGATGAAGAAACTTCAAAAAATGAAGAAAGTAGATTTGGTGAAAGCCGAGGTTAAAGATGTTGAGGCATTCATAAAAACTCTAAAGCCTAAACCAGACCTTGTTATCGCCGCCACAGACAACCAGGACCTTAACACCGAGCTGGCGGTTAAGGCTAAATCTTTAGGATGCATGGTCTACGCCATAGATAACCCTCAAATCAGCGACTTCACCCTTCCAGCTTTAGCTAAAATATGTGAAGTTAAAGTGGCAATCTCAACAGCTGGTAAAAGCCCAGCCATGGCTGGAATTCTAAGGCGGAGAATAGAAAAAATGATAACTGAAGAAGATATGCTCCAAATTAGACTGCAATGTCACGTTAGGGAACTTCTTAAAAAGAAAATTCCTGACCAAAAAGTTCGCAGAAAAATACTTTACAAGATATTGAAGAACGGGAATGTTTCAAGGTTTTTAAAAGAGAAAAAATTTGGCAAGGCGCTGGAAGAGGCGGTTAAAATTGTTGAGGAACATCGAATATGTGGAAACTGTTTAGAGTGAAAGTTTAGGAGGAATATGTAAATTGTCCGGGTTTCCATCCGTTAGAATGAGAAGACTGCGGAGAACCCCAGCATTGCGAAGTATGATGTTTAAATCCAGAATCCACCCAAGCGACTTTGTATATCCCATTTTTGTGGATGAAAATGCCAGAAAACCCGTTCCCATAAACTCAATGCCTGAATGTTTCCGCATGCCCCTTAACGAATTAGGCGAGGAGGCTAGAAAAACCCTTGAAAAAGGCGTTAAGGCAGTGCTTCTGTTTGGAGTACCCTCAAAAAAGGATGATTTAGGATCTGCAGCCTTCGCCGAGGACGGGATAATACAGAAGGCTGTTAGACTTTTGAAAGAGGAATTTGGCGATGAAATAGTGGTTATAACTGATGTCTGCCTCTGCGAATACACAAACCACGGACACTGCGGTATAATAAAAAACGGTGAGGTGGACAACGATTTAACCCTTGAAGTTCTTGGAAAAATAGCGGTAAGCCACGCTCAAGCTGGCACCGACATCGTTGCACCTTCCAGTATGATGGACGGCCAAGTAAAACATATCCGAAACGCCTTAGACAATGCCGGATTTAAGGACGTAGCCATAATGGGTTATTCAGCAAAATACGCTTCAAGTTTCTACGGGCCTTTTAGGGAAGCCGCTGAGTCAAAGCCCAAGTTTGGGGATAGGAAAAGCTATCAAATGAGTTACGGAAGCCAAAAAGAGGCCTTAAGAGAAATTGAACTGGACATAATGGAGGGCGCAGACATTGTTATGGTTAAACCCGCCTTGGCTTATTTGGACATAATCAACCTTGCCAAGTCAAGGTTCAACGTTCCCATAGCAGCCTACAATGTTAGCGGGGAATACGCCATGGTGAAAGCCGCTGCCAAGCTTGGCTGGATAGATGAAAAAGCAGCTGTTCTTGAAATTTTGACGGGAGTTAAAAGGGCAGGCGCCGACATAATTATAACCTACTTCGCAAGGGAGGTTGCCCAGTGGCTGAACCAAAATTAGCCATTCCTAAATCTAAAGAGCTTTTTGAAAAGGCCAAAACGCTGTTGCCAGGTGGAGTAAACAGTCCAGTGAGAGCCTTCGAGCCATATCCATTCTTTGTTGAGAAAGCGCAAGGTTCAAAACTTTTCAGCGTTGACGGAAACGCCTACATAGACTACTGCATGTCTTATGGAGCGCTCATCTTAGGCCACTGCCACCCAGAAATTTTAGACGCTGCACGTGAGCAAATAAGCAAAGGAACGGTTTACGGTGCTCCCACAGAACTGGAAGTCAAATTTGCCGAACTTATACGCCAAGTTTACCCAAGCATGGAAATGTTGAGGCTTGTAAATTCAGGCACAGAAGCCACAATGCACGCCATAAGACTTGCACGGGGTTTCACCGGAAGAAAAAAAATAATCAAATTTGAAGGATGCTTCCACGGCTCACATGACAGCGTACTTGTAAAAGCCGGTTCAGGTGCTGCATGGTTTGGAACTCCAAGTTCCTTGGGGGTTCCTGAAGAAACAGCAGGTAACACCATTGTTTTGCCTTACAACAACTTTGAAAGTTTAGAAGAAACCTTGAAACGGCATGGAAACGAGATAGCCGCGTTAATTCTTGAGCCAGTGGTTGCAAATTCAGGCCTAATTCTGCCAAAGGAGGGCTACTTGAATTTTTTAAGAAAGAAAACCGATGAATATGGCATAGTTTTAATTTTTGACGAGGTAGTTACAGGCTTTCGCGTTGCATTGGGAGGGGCTCAAGAATATTACGGTGTTAAGCCTGACATGGCGACTTTGGGCAAGATTCTTGGAGGAGGCTTTCCCATAGCGGTTTTCGGTGGAAAAAGGGAAATTATGGAGAACCTTGCGCCTACTGGTAAAGTTTATCAGGCTGGAACTTTCAGCGGCAACCCAGTTTCAGTGGCTGCTGGCTACACGGTTTTAAAACTGCTCCATAGGGAACGTGAAAAGGTTTATCCGAAACTTGAAAGAAACTGTGAACGGCTTGCAAAAGCCCTCAAGGACGGAGTTTTAGACTACGATTTAGAAGCTCAAGTGAACAGTTTAGCTTCCATGTTCCAAATATTCTTCACGACGGTCCCAGTTACTGACTACGCTACTGTTAAAACGTCGGAAATCCAAAAGTTTAACATCTACTTTAAGAATCTTCTGAAGCAAGGCGTTTTCATACCACCATCCCAGTTTGAAACATGCTTCCTATCCACGGCACATTCAGAAGAAGACATAAACGCCACACTCACAGCTTTTGACAACGCCTTAAAAAACTTGGCAGAAGCAGGTAACCCCCCATGATTTTAAGAGTTGGCACAAGAGGCAGCAAACTTGCCATATTACAGACTGAAATGGTTATTCGAAAACTTAAATCAGTAAATCCAAAGCTGGAATTCAAAACCAAAATAATCAAAACCACAGGAGACATGGATAGGCACAAGCCTCTATTCGCAATTGAAAGCAAAGGAATCTTCGAAAAGGAAATAGACCAAGCCATAATTAGAGACGCTATAGACTTTGCAGTGCATAGCCTCAAAGATGTGCCCGTCTACGAACAACAAGAAGACCTTGTGCTGGCGGCAATACCTAAAAGGGATCCCCCCAACGAGGCACTGGTTTCCACTAGAAACCTGGCCTTTTCTGAACTGCCTAAAGGCGCGGTTATAGGAACAAGCAGTCTGCGAAGAATTGCCCAAATCAAGTTTATGCGCCCAGATTTAGAAGTTAAACCCATAAGGGGCAACATAGATACCCGAGTGCAGAAAGTAAAGCGGGGAGAATTCCACGGAATAATTGTTGCACAGGCTGGACTTGAACGAATGGGCTTAGGAAAACTGATATCAGAGGTTTTCCCTTTGGAAGTTTTCACGCCGGCTGCGGGGCAAGGGGCGTTGGCTGTCGTTGCAAAAAAGGACAGAAGCGACCTTTTAGAAATTCTAAAAGCTGTTGACGATTTTTCAACAAGGGCTGAGGTCACCGCTGAAAGAAGCCTCATAGCCTCTTTGAAGGGAGGATGCCACTTCCCCATAGGCGCCATCGCCCAAGCGAAAGACAACCACCTATCTCTTTACGGATGCATTTTATCCTTAGACGGTTTAAAGATTTCAGCCTTCGCTGAAGGTGGCATAGAAGAAGCCCAAGCTTTAGGCGCTAAAGTAGCCCAAAGCCTTCTAAGCCAAGGAGCAGAAGATTTTGCAGCCAAGTGGAGGCAAAAATATGGGTTGCGGTAAAGTTTTCCTAGTGGGCGCAGGCCCCGGAGACCCCAAACTGCTAACCTTAAAAGCTTTTGAATTATTGAAAACCGCCGACGTTATAATCTATGATAGGCTGGTAAATAAGGCACTTCTCAAACTTGCCTCCGAAAAAACAGAGAAAATTTATGTTGGAAAAGCTCGCGGAAAACACAGTTTACCCCAAGAAAAGATTAACGAACTGATGGTTAAGGCAGCCTTTGAAGGAAAAACAGTTATCAGGTTGAAGGGTGGCGACCCATTTCTTTTCGGCAGAGGCGGCGAAGAGGCTGAAACTTTAGCCGAGAAGGGTATACCTTTTGAAGTGGTTCCAGGAGTTTCGTCGGTTTTGGCGGCTCCGGCTTATGCAGGCATACCGCTAACTCACAGAGTTTATTCTTCATCGGTTGCCATAGCAACCGGAAGCCAAGCCGAAGACGCGGGTAAACCAGTCAAATGGGATAAGCTTGCCAGCGCCGCGGACACCCTCGTAATTCTTATGGGTTTAAAATCTCTGCGGGATATTGTTGAAAACCTGGTAAAGGGAGGATTAAGCCCCGAAACTCCCGCTGCAATAATCGAATGGGGAACTTTGAAGAAACAGAGGGTTCTGTTGGGAAAGTTATCTAACATAGCAGAGGAAGCCCGTTCAAAGAAGTTTAGGCCTCCAGCAGTGATTGTTGTTGGAGAAGTCGTCACTCTAGGAAGGAAGCTTTCATGGTTCAAAAAACCCCAACGCTGAAGGGAAAAACTGTTGCCATGACAAGAGCCAAGCACCAAGCCAAGGAAACAGCTGCATTAATTGAACAGATGGGAGGAAAACCCTACCTTATTCCAACTTTGGAGTTCCAAATGTCCAGCGACTTATCGCAAGTGAAAGAGTTAATTAAAGAACTCCAAGAGGGAAAAGTAGACTACACGATTTTCATGAGTGCCAACGCTTTAAAATACCTATTTGAGGCAGCTGAAAGCCTAGGCCTAAAAAATACGCTTAAAGAGGGTTTAGAAAAAACCACGGTAGTGGCGGTAGGCCCAAAAACGGCCAACGCGTTGGAGAAATGCCAGATTTCTGTTAAAATCCTGCCGGAAAAATACAGTTCAGAAGGCATACTTCAAGCTCTTCAAAAAATTGGGGTAACAGGCAAAACCATAGCCATCCCCCGTGTCAAAGGCGCCAGCCAAGATTTGAAAATAAAACTTGAAGAATTGGGCGGAAAAGTCAAGGAGATCTACGTTTACGAACAGCAAACTTCCAAAAACGCTTGCAGAGTAAACAAATTCATTGAAGACTTGGACGCTGGAAAAATCGACGCCATAGTTTTCGGCAGTTCCCAAAGCGTTAGGAACATTTTTCAAATTTTAACGGACGCCATCTCCGCGGAAAAACTGAGGGAAATGTTGAAATGCCTAACCATAGTTGCCATCGGTCCAGTGACCGCTAAAACCCTTAAGGAAATGGGGTTGAAAGTGGACGTCACCCCAAAACGCTACACCTTTCAAGAAGCTTTGAAGGCGCTTGCCAGTTACTGGAGCGCATGATGTTTTAGGGCTTGCTCAAGGTTTATATGTATGGTTTATCCATCCAACATACTGGTGAACAATGAAACTACTCCTCATCATCGGCGACGGAATGGCAGATAGACCTCTAAAGGAACTCAGCTACTCAACTCCTCTAGAAGCTGCAAACCCGCAAAACATGAACATGTTAGCATCAAACGGGATTTCTGGGCTTTTATACGCCGTAGCGCCCGGCATAGTTCCCGGAAGCGATGTCGCAAACCTAAGCATATTGGGTTATGATCCCTACAAGGATTATACAGGCCGGGGTTGTTTTGAGGCTGCCGGCGCGGGTATAGAGCTTAAAGAGGAGGATTTAGCGTTTAGGTGCAACTTTGCAACAATAAACGATAACTTCATTGTTGTTGATGAAAGAGCGGGGCGAATCCATGATGACGAGGCTGATGAACTTGAAAAAGAACTGCAAAAAATACGCCTTAGAACAACATCTGACATCCAAGTAGTTTTTAGGCATACTATAGGGTTTAAGGGCGCGATGGTTCTCCGCGGAGAAAACCTATGCCTAAAAGTTGAGGCACCCATGCCCAAAGCGGGTTTAAAGGCAGACGCCATTAAACCAAAGGACAAAACTCTTGAAGCAGAGAAAACCGCCAATGCCCTAAACGAGTTCATAAGAGAAACCCATCGCATATTGAAAAACCACCCCATTAACAAGAAAAGAGAGAAGGAAGGCCTTCCAAAGGCTAACGCTGTAATCCCTTGGGGCGGAGGAAAAAAGCCCAATCTAAAATCTTTAAACGAAAAATATGAGTTGAAAGGCGCGTGTGTAGCCGCTGTAAGCCTTATCAAAGGCATGTGCAGACTTGCCGGAATGAACGTGATCCATGTTCCAGGAGCCACAGGAGACATAAACACTGATACTATGGCGAAGGCAGACGCCGCCTTAAAAGCCTTGGAAAATCACGATTTTGTCATGGTGCACGTAGAAGGCCCCGACGAGGCAAGCCACGACGGTGACGTGGAAGGAAAGATTACAATTATAAGAAAGATTGACAGCATGGTTGGCAGAATTCTAGAGCACATTAGCTTAGAGGAAACTTGTGTTGTATTGCTTGCGGATCACACGACGTCGACAAGGCTTAGGAAGCACACGGCGGATCCCACACCAATTACGATAGCAGGCGCCGAAGTGATAAAGGATGAAGTTTCACGCTACAGCGAAAGAGAAGCATACAAAGGCCGATTAGGCCAAATAAGAGGGAAACATGTCATGCCAATACTGCTAAATCTTATAGGTAGAGCCGCCAAGTTCGGCGCTTAAACCAGAGCAGGAACACTACTATGTTTCCTTTCGCTTCTTTCACTACGCCTCTGCTCATCCTCGCCTTGGCTTTAATTATAGACTTTTTATTTGGAGATCCGCCTGATAAGGTTCACCCCACCGTGTGGATGGGCAAAATTATTGCTTTTCTTAAACCTAAGCTTAAAAACAGAGAGCCAAAAATCGAAAAAATAAACGGATTCCTATTATGCTTGTTAACAATCATAATTTTTGTTTTTCCGGCACATCTGTTGCTTAATTTTATTCAACAAAATTTAGGCTTAGTAGCCTACATAATCGTGGCTGCAATAATTCTGAAGCCTACTTTCGCATTAAAATGTATGGAACATTATACTCTTCCCATAGCGAAGGCGGTGGAAGAGGGCAAAACCAGCGAAGCTAAGCTTCTATTACCATACATTGTCCGTCGTAATCCGGATGAACTTGATGAAAAACAAGTGATCTCCGCAGCGGTGGAATCCATAGCAGAAGGAACAGTTGACGGAGTAACTTCAGCCCTATTCTACTTTGCCCTCTTCGGAGTGCCTGGCGCCATAGCCTTCCGCGTCATAAACACCTTAGACTCAATGGTCGGATACAAAGACCTTGAACACGCGAACATCGGCTGGTTTTCAGCAAAACTGGACACAATAGTCAACTATATCCCAGCCCGTCTAACAGCTTTACTAATGGTAACCGCAGCGTGGATTCTTCAAAAAAATTGGAAAAAAGCTTGGAGAACACTAAACAGCGATAGAAGAAAAACTGAAAGCTTGAATGCTGGATGGCCCATGGCTACAATGGCTGGAGCCCTAAACATAAGACTAGAAAAACCAAACTTCTACATTCTAGGCGATGAAAAAAGTAACAACCCTACACCAAAAAATATCCCCCAAGCCCTACAAATTATGAAACTAACAACAATTCTATTTGCAACACTTATAGTTCCGCTAATCCTAATTTTGGCCACAACAATACTTTAAGCCCATTAAAATAAACACCAACTACTGCAACGCTTATAGCACATTTCTCACGGATATGGAGGAGCAAGCATTGTCGGATAAGAATCTGAGGGAAATTTCACATGCAACAATAGAAAAAGCCCTAAGATACTAGAGTGCCAATTTGATTCTCCGGGACTATCGCTGGAATAACCCCAGCCTCCGTCATCATTCTGAACCGCAATTACGCGCTCAATAAAGGCATAATCTACCCGCGCGCCCTGCCCCGCCAAATAGAGAAACGCCGCGGCCTCAAGCTCCAAATCGTTCACCACTTGATCATCTTTTATCAAGGCAGCATTGGCACGGTATACACTCTCAATAAAGTCCTTGGATAGTTTCCCTTCGCATCCGTTTTCACAAACCCAAATCACCGCAAGCAGCGCATGTGTAAGCATATATCCACCGTGACTTACTGCTTTCGCAAGTGTGGCCGTGTAATTGTCTAGTAATCCCCATCTATCGCAATAGAGTGCGGGAACTGTTATAAGGTCAACTTCGGCCGTCACCGCTTGTAAGTCTCCAGCTTGCAGTCGGTTGTCATAAACGGCGATGCGGCGAAAAACACGAAGCAGAGGTGCTTGCTCGGGTTTTTCAGCTATTAACTGATCGTAGCGCTGTAAAGCATCAGCAAATTCACTAACACCAAAACGTCGATATATCACGTTAAGCCACAGCAAAGCGTAAGGTTCCCGTGTATCTTTGAAAAAGGCAATCGCATTCTCGACAGCGCGTGACAAGTCCGGCTTAGGGGGGCAATAGCAACTGCAATGCCAATAGGCTGCACAAAGCGGTTATGAATAAATAAAGTCAAAAAGATAGCTTTACGTTTACTGAGTTTCATATATTTTCCCGCTTTAATTTCTGCAAGTTTCGATTAAAAATTGTTTGCAAGTATTGGCAAATAATATTTTAGGCCTCCGTAACAATGTAAACTAAAGAGTGTCTAAACTTCAGCCACGCTGCAGGCGGTTTCTTTGCAAAATTTTGTTCCCTTAGGATAAACCGGATTAACGCCAACCGAATTCCATTATCCTTTTGTAAGTTTTAGCGGCGGAGAGGATGTTTTTGATGTTTCATGTGTGGCAATTTATGCATAAAGGCTAAAACCTTAAAATGGGTTCTCATTGTTCCGGCGGCGTTGAAAGAGGAATGGCTACTGTTGAAGAGATAATTAGTAAGATACTTTCGAAACATCCGGAGCTTTCAAGAGACGACATAATGAAAAATTTGGAAAATGAAAAACATAAAACTGGAGGCTACATTTCCGACGAAATTCTTCTACAGATGATTGCCGCAAGGCTAGGTGTGGAAGTCCCCAGCGAGGCGGTAAAACCAAGGCTTTCTATAGGCAGCCTTGTTCCAGGTCTAGGAGATGTTACCATTGTTGGACGCGTTATTGCAGTTTTCCCAGCTAAAGTTTCCGAAAAAGGAAAAGAGTTAAGAGTTGCAAGCCTGCTCATCGCCGATAAAAGCGGCGTTTTGAGGGTTGTCTTGTGGGATGACAAGACAGCTTACGCGGAGCCCGGCAAAATAAAAGTTGGGCAAATAGTGCGTTTTAGTCATGGGTACACAAAAGAAGGCCGCTGGGGAAAAGTGGAGCTACACCTAAGCGAAAAGAGCGAAGTTGAAATTAACCCTCAAAACTTGGAAACAAAAGACTACCCAACTATTGCGGAATTTTCAACAAAAATCGGAACAATCACAAGTGCTTACAAAAACAAGAGAATGCACATTATAGGAACAGTTAAAGACGTGTTTAACCCTTCAACTTTTAAGAGGCAAGACTCAAGCTTGGGAAAAGTTATGCGGTTTATTTTAGCCGATGAAACTGGCAAAATCCCAGTGGCTGTTTGGAACGATAACGTTGACAAAGTTGAAGGCTTCATTAGGAAAGAGGCTGAAATTCAAATAGTTAACGCTAAAGTGAAGAAGACGATAAATGGAGGCTTAGAAGTTCACGTTGACCCAGGAACTTACATAGGCTTGTATCAACTCTCAGAAGAGCCTATAAAAATAGGCTGTCTAAAGGAAGGTTTAAGAAATATTAGTGTTGAAGGAAAAGTTGTAGGGGAACCCATTCTAAGAGAGGTTAAAACCTCTAAAGGAGAAGTTGTGAGACTTACAACCTTTGAAATAGAGGACGAAACTGGGAAAATATGGGTTTCAGCTTGGCGGGAAAACGCTGAAAAAGCTGCCAAACTAAAAGTGGGCGACAAAATAGCCATAAAAAACGCCTATGTTAAGAAAGGCTTTGGAGGACAGCTTGAAATCTCAACAAAAAACACCACAACCATAGAAGTTCTTTAAAACAAACAATAAAAATAAAATAGTGCCGGGGGCGGGATTCGAGCCCGCGACTTCTGGCGTTAGGCGCTTAAGCCCCATTCGACTCCAGATTATGAGTCTGGCGCCCATTCCAGGCTAGGCTACCCCGGCTACTATTTGACTACCCCGATACATTTTTCATATGCGCTTCCTAAAAAACATTAAGTCGTCCTTTTGGCAAATGTGTTCAAAGCCTGTTTCAAGTAATGCTTTGATTTCTTCTGGCTTGCTGGTTACTTTTACGGAGAATTCGTCGCTGTATTCTCCGAATATTGTTTTTTCAACGGTTATGTAGATTTCTGTATTTTTCAAGGTTTTGTGCCCGAGGAATTGTTTGACGTAGTAGGGGTCTTTTGTCTGGTGGTAGAGCATTGTTGCTTTCCAATGTCTAAAAGTGTGTAAGGTTATCTTTTCAAGTCTTGGATTTTGAAGCGTGTGCATAAGTCTTTTTCTTGTTCTTTGAAACATTTGTTTAAATGTGTTGTAGGTGGCATCTCCGAAAATTTTCTGATTGATTTTGGGCAGGTTATTTAGCATGGCTATAAGTTCGTTGCTTACTCTCCACATGCGTGGGTTGCTTCTTTTTTCAGGTTTGTTTAGAGTTACGATGCGTCTTTCAAAGTCTACGTCTGTCCATTCAAGCCTTACTGCTTCGCCTGCTCGCATAGCTGTTTCTTTAAGCACTTGGAGAAAGGCTGCAAGTTTTTGCCGGAGCCAGCTATTAAGGCGTTGATTTCTTGTTCTGTTGGAATGAATGGGATTTTTGTTCAACGGTGCATTTGGGCTTGTCCCAGTTGGAACCGTGCATTTTTAGGAATACCGTGTAGGCGTTTATGACGTTTTTCTTCTGTTTCCTGACCACTTTTGTTTTGCGATGTCTAATAAGTAACGGCGGTTCAAAAATAAAGACTTGCTCCTACTAAGGTCACGATGTGGTGGGGCGCAAAAAACGTAGGGGGGATGGGTATAGAAAAGATAGGGAGAGAGAGGGCTTAGGTTGTGTGATTTGGTGAAAAACGTAGGGGGGGTCTACGGAACGATAGGGACCTATCGGGAA
>WUQU01000466.1 GCA_009889605.1 Candidatus Bathyarchaeota archaeon
ATCACGAGGATTCAAATTTGCCTTTCCCGTTGAGGACATGCTTCTAGATTCTCAAACGAATTTCGCGTTCTAGAAGTTCTTGAAACTCCTGATTCACTTTTCCATATTTAGCTTGAATATAAGCGCTTATCCTGCGCCAATCTTCAGATATTTTAGGCCACAAATCGCTGGTCACATGCTTCATCACATAATCTTTCATTGCCTTTTCACGTTTCACTGTTTTTTCACGCCAATTAATGGTGACAAGCCCTCCTCGCCGTAAATAGTTTAAATTGTGGAAAACCTGCCCTGCTTCTAATGGGTAGCCTAAACTGTCCCTTAAATCTTCTATTAGGGAGTCTATTGAAATTTCGCTTTCAGAACGTAGGCATATTACGGCAACCATGTTCTGAATAAGCCTTGCAGTTTTGCTCAAATACAAACCAATTTTTCTCGGAGGAATCAGCACCTGCTCAAGACGGTAAGCGTACCTCTTATAAAACCATCTCTTGAGGGTTTCAACAAGCACCAAATAGCTGCCGATCAACCCGGCTAAAACTAGGAAAAACGTGTAGGGAGGCGCAACGAACTTGAAGATGGCACATAAAGGCGTGAAAGGCAATATTAACGCGAATGCGACTATGGCTATGCTGCTAAACAGTAGAAGCTTGCTAGGCTTGCTTTTGTAGAAAGGCGACTTTTTAGTTCGTATAACGAATATGACTAGGGTCTGGGTGGAAAGGGGCTCAATGAACCATGCCGTTTGAAACAGGGGCTCAGTTGCGTTGAAAAATATAAGCATTATGAAAAACGTGAGGAAGTCGAAAATCGAGCTTATAGGCCCAAGGAACACCATGAGCCTTCTTATGAAAGATATATCCCACCTTTTGGGTTTTTCAATGTATTCTTGGTCAACATTGTCCGTGGGTATGGTTGACTGGGAAAAATCGTATAGCAAGTTGTTTAGGAGAATTTGAGTTGGAAGCATGGGCAGAAAAGGCAGAAAAAGGGATGCTCCAGCCACACTGAACATGTTGCCAAAATTGGAGCTCGTTCCCATCATAATATATACTTCATAGTGTTGTCAAAAGTTTTTCTACCTTCCAAGACTCCGTCGTGAAGCACAGTTAAATCATTCTGTAAAAGGATAATGTCAGCAGACTCTTTTGCAACATCCACAGCGTTATCCACCGATATTCCAACATTTGCACTTTTCAAAGAAGGAGCATCATTAATCCCGTCGCCTAGAAAGCCTCAACATGCCAGTTATTTATTAAAGCATTTATTATTCTGCCTTTTTGGGCAGGCGTCACTCTGCAGAAAACATTTGCCTCTTCAACAACCCTTGCAAGAGCGTCATCGTGCATCTGAGCTAATTCGCTTCCCAAAACTATTCCCTTAATTTCGAAGCCAAGATGCTCGCAAACCTTTCTCGTCACCAGTTCATTGTCACCGGTCAAAACTTTAACTTCAACGCCAGCCTTGCTAAGAAGCTGCAACGACTCCCTTGCAGTTTCCTCAGGCGGATCTAGAAAGGCTATGAAGCCCAAGAATACCAGTTCTTTCTCGTCGCCAGCAGCATATACTGATTTTTCTTCTCTTATTCTCTTGTAGGCTACTCCTAGAACCCTGAAACCCTCAGCGCTAAACTCTAGATATTTCTGTTCAATTTTTCCTGCGCATTTCGTCAGTTATGTCGGCGATAACGCCTCCAATTTCGCAGTAGGAACAGGTTTTAGCAACCTCTTCAGGGGCTCCTTTAGTTATCATAAACCGCTGATTTTCATGTTCCACAACAATGGAAAGACGCTTACGCAAAAAGTCGAAAGGAATCTCATCTACTTTCTGATAATCCCTTACTTCGATACTTTATACCTAAGTATTGCCTCATCTGGGGGACTTTTCAAACCAGTTTGATAATAGCTATTCAGATATGAGTATAAAAGTACCTTCTCGTCATCTTCTCCATCAATATTCACGTGAAGAACAAGTTTTATCCTGTTTTCTGTAAGTGTTCCCGTTTTATCGGTGCATAAAACATCCATGCTTCCGAAGTTTTGAATGGAAGCCAAACGTTTCACAATCACGCCTTTCTTAGACATGGCAAGGGCACCCTTAGAAAGGTTTACAGAAATTATCATTGGCAAAAGCTCCGGGGTCAAGCCTACGGCTAAAGCCACAGCGAAAAAGAAGCGACTCAAGCACATCACGCTTGTAAAACGCATTTATGAAAAAGACGAATAAAACAAGCAGAAAAGTTATTTCCATAATTAGAAAACCGAAGCCTCTGATTCCCCTTTCAAATTCCGTTTCAGGCGCCCTAACAACAAGTCTCTTAGCAATTTTTCCATACTCGGTAAGGCTTCCAGTTTTCACAACAACCGCGGTCGCGGTTCCGCTCACAACCGAGGTTCCCATAAAAAGATAATTAGTCCATTCCGTGATGGAAGCCTCTCTAGATTTTGGCGGTGCAGCCGTTTTCTCAACAGGAAAAGATTCACCTGTCAATGCAGACTGGTTCACGAACAAGTCCTTTGCGCTAATTATTCTCGCGTCCGCAGGCACTATGTCGCCGGCTGACAAGTATATTATATCGCCTGGAACTATTTCAGAAAGCTTTACCTCGCGTTTAACACCATCCCTCAGCACCGTCGCCGTTGTTGTCACCCTTTCTCTCAGCATTTCAGCAGCCTTTTCAGCTTTGGATTCTTGATAAAAATCTAGAACAACACTTAGGAAAACTATGGAAAAATGATAACCACATTCGGTATTTCTCCAAGAAAGCCGGAGATTAAACCAGCAATTAAAAGGATAACCCCCAGAGGACTTCGAAAATACAGAAGAAACTCAACAACAGCGGCCCTCTTCTTTCTTTTAGCTAACTCGTTATAACCATAAACCGTCAAACGTGTTTCTGCTTCCTCAGAAGAAAGCCCAGACAAAGATGAACCCAAAAGAGAAAGAAGCTCGTCAACGGGCAGACTTAAGGATTCTTCAACGGTTAGAGTTCTTTGGCTCGAAGCTTCGCCAACCCTTGCACGTTCCATTTTTTGATTCTTTACGCCTTCCATTACCCATTACCCCGTAACCACCTCTTTAAGCCCCGAGCCTCACGTGGCCAAAACGCACAAAGAGGTGATAACTCTTATAATCGTTTCGACAAGGCAAATTGGCGTTCATCGCTTTTTTATGCGCCATTTAACGCCTTGAGGCGTATCCTCAATAATTACGCCCATTTCTCGGAGTTGCGCCCTGATTTTGTCGGCTGTCGCCCAGTCTCTCGCTTTCCGGGCTTCTTCTCTTCTGCGGACAAGGTCCTCAGCCTCTTTGGGCAGTTTCTCTTCAACTTCTGCTTCGCCTATCACGCCTAAAACCTTATCAAAACGCATCATCAACGCGTAAACCTCGCCAGCCTCTTCTCGGCTCAGCACGTTTTCATCCATAAACCTGTTCACTTCGCGGACAAAGTCGAATAAGGCAGCCAGGGCTACGCTTATGTTTAAGTCGTCGTCCATAGCCTCTTCAAAACGCTTTTGCACCTCAGCCATCAAACGCTTTATTTCCTCTCCGCATCCCTTGCCGTCAGCCTCCAAAAGTCTACGCGTAAAAGTTTTTAGGCGGTCAACAGCGTTTTTCGCCGCCTCCAGCCCCTCAAAGGTGAAGTTTAACTGTTGACGGTAATGGGTTGCCATAAGCAAATAACGTATAGCCACCGGGTCATATCCCTTGGCCATTAAATCCCGTAAAGTGTAAAAATTGCCTAGACTTTTGGCCATGCGCTTGCCTTCGACAAGTAAATGTTCACAATGCAACCAGTAACGAGCGAACCCCTTACCAGTTGCAGCCTCGCTTTGGGCTATCTCATTCTCATGATGGGGAAAAATTAAGTCAACGCCACCGCTGTGAATGTCTATGGTTTCGCCTAAATACTTCATGGCCATGGTTGAGCATTCAATATGCCAGCCAGGCCGACCTTTGCCTATTTCGGTTTCCCAGTAAACGTCGCCGTCGTCCTCATCCCAAGCCTTCCAAAGGGCAAAGTCTCTGGCTTCTTCCTTCCCATACTCGTCAACTTTCACCCTAGCGCCTGGCTTAAGTTCTTCAATCTTCAGTTTTGAAAGTTTTCCATACTCTTTGAACTTTGAAATGTCATAGTAGATGGAGCCGTCATCGCCTCTGTAGGCGTAACCCTTCTCTAAAAGCCTCTTAATTAAGGAAATCATTTCGGGAATGTGCTCTGTAGCCCGTGGATAGTGTTCAGCCTTTTCAAGGTTTAAGGCCTCTATGTCTTCGAAGAACGCCTTCATATAATAGTCGGTGTACTGCCTAAGCGAAACCCCTTGCTTTCTAGCGCCTCTTATGGTCTTGTCATCCACGTCGGTTATGTTCATGACTTGTGTAACCTTAAATCCGCGGTATTCAAGCCATCTCCGCAGCAAATCTTGAAAAATAAACGTTCTAAAGTTTCCAATGTGAGCGAAATCGTAAACCGTTGGGCCGCAGGTGTAAATTTTAACCTTACCCCTCTCTAGCGGAGTGAACTTTTCCTTCTTCCGCGCCAAAGTGTTGTAAAAGAAGATATTTTCTTGCATGATCTCCATTGTTTTCGCCAAGAGGATAATGGCAGAAGTGTTTAAAGGCTTTACTTACGCGCTAATCGTATTTTCTAAGCCTTATCATTTTCCTAAAACTTTTGAGATCGTGGGCTACGAGTTTGAGAAAGCGCAGTTCCTCCATTGTCCTTTCGAACTTTGCAAACTCTTCGTAAAGCCTTTCCAGGTGGCTTCGGCTTTCGTCCATTCACATCTTCCTCTTGTGGTTGAGGGTGTTTTAGGGCTTTCATTGTTTTTTGGCTAACCAAGCAGCCATTCCGTCATCGAGGAGAAAGGAGAAGGCTTCGAGAACGGAAAACAATTTTAACTGCTTGGATTCAGCCTTCAACCTCAGCCCCATATCGCATCGTAAGATTTAATACATATGCCTTGTATAAAAACATTACTGAATAACAAGAATATACAAACTACAGCGGAACCCATCCGACAGCCAAGATGCCTTCAAGGATTTTATCCTCAGGAACATTCAACTGCCTGAAAAGCCATATTTTAAGAAGAGCCGTCGGTTTCGGAAGCTCCCCACTATAAGTAATAATCTGACTGTTCTTAAGAGCATCAGCCTGAAAAGTTTTCTCCGCTTCCTTATATAAGAAAGACACCGTTTGAGCTTGATTAGCCAAAGTTTGAAAATCCTCCCACTGTTTACAACGCAAGATAACTGGAGGCCCCCGTATTTCAACAAGCGTCTGAGCCTTCGGTGCCTTCCATATCGGCGCTGGTGTCTTAGATGCTTCATGGGAGGTGGACAGGTAGGAAATTAAATTAGATATTTCACCTTGTAAATTTGTAAGTCTTTCCTCAACATTCTCTATTTTTCCGCTTAACTCGCCGGTTTCTCCAAGCCTTTCAGTTATTTTGCCCAACTCGTTAATAAGACGGTCTAAATCCTTCTCATGCTCCCTTAAAAAATTTATTATGAAATCTAAGGCTTCTAAAGCATCATCTTTTGACTAAGCTTTTTTGGACATAGCTTATAACTTTTCCAAGCTAACTCAATGCTGCTTCTATAAATAATAAAGGTAGCGAATCCTTAAAATGTATCCAAAGGAATAGCCAAACATATTTATTGACAATAATACCAAATCATTCAGCTTCTACATTTGAAAGTCGAATCATGCCTTGACGTGCTATCTGAGAGTGCTTTTGCCTTTAATAGCCTCGGTATACATGTTTGAGGAGACTCCGGCGATTAATCCTCCTATGGC
>WUQU01000467.1 GCA_009889605.1 Candidatus Bathyarchaeota archaeon
AACTTTTCGGCAGAAAGTTTTCAAAATCTGAATCTGGATGATTTCGAAAAACTTTTTGATTCAGAAAGCCAAATTAACGTGCAATATAGGGATTACTTAACCTATATAAAAGAGTTCCAGATACAATTTCTGGTTTTTAGCGTAGAGAACTTTAGAGTAGAGCTTTTAAATTCAAGGCTTTTACAGCTAATATATTCAAATGACAAATATGTTGTTTGCAAGGTTGGGGCGGATTTAAGGTGATCTTTCAATGAACTTATGCGGGAAAGTTTAAATTATATAGTTGATTTTAGGTTAAAATCTGAGAGTGAATTACCCTTGGATTTAAACAGCAAACAAGAAATATTTAAGGCATATGCGTTTAGAAAACAGTGGCCACCCTACACGTACCGCGAACATTGGGATGTGACTCCTGCCATTTTGGAGGAATACACAAAGTTTTTGGACGCTGAGAATACGAATAGGAAAAAGATGGAACTTCAACCATGGGTTACATTTTGCGACTCAAAATGCGCTTTCTGCTATTATCCATCAACCATGTTCAAAAGAGACTATATAACGCCATATTTGACTGCCCTTAAAAAAGAGTTGAGTATGTATTCTGAGACTCGATATGTGAAAACCAGCGAGTTTGATGAAATAGTCTTGGGTGGGGGAACCCCTTCGGTGCTTTCTGCAGAGCAGCTAATAGACATTATTTCTTTCTGCAAACAAAATTTCAACATAAGCAGAGACTATATGATAAAAATAACCGGGTCAACCCATAACCTTGATGAGTATAAACTTGAAAAGTTCGCTGAGTACGGTGTTCTTCAATTGGATGTAGGAGTGCAAACGTTTAACAATAATATAAGGCGCATGCTTGCAATTCAAGATAGCGGAGAACATGCTGAAGAAATCATAAGGAAAGCTAGGGAACTTGGACTTTACGTCTGCATCGATTTAATGTACAATCTTCCGGGACAAACCTTGGAAATATGGAGAGAGGACGTGAAAAAGGCGATAGAGCTAAACTTAGAGGGTATAGACTGTTATCCTCTTGAAGTTTATCCGGGCACCATGCTTGACCTTCAAATTAAAAGCGGCCAGATACCTCCCCCAGGAGACTGGAGAACAGAAGCCCTAATGTATGTGGAAGCCGTGGAAATGTTCACCAATGCGGGTTACATACCGGTAGGTCATGATCGATTCACAAAAGTTAGAGAGCATATAGAAGAATCATGCCTAAACGGTTGGCCTTGGGCAGGTATATTAACAACAGGAGCTGGATGTTTCATGGGTTATCTAGGGCCGTATTCTTATCAAAACATTGAGAATGCGCACAGATACATTGAATGCGTAAGCAAAGGAGTATTTCCAATAGCTAAAATCCACAAATCCACTCATGAGGATATGATTAAAAAAGTGATGGAGCGTCTTTACCTTCGCTTACCCGTGAACAGAGCGGAATTCAAGGAGAGATTTGGCAGATACCCTGATGAAGTTTTTCCAGCGGAAGTTAAACGCCTCGAGGAAAAGGGACTAATCGAAGTTACCGATAGCGAAATAAGGCTGACTAAGTTGGGCGACGTTTGGCGAATAAACATCGCTTGGGAATTTGCCAATGCTAAAATAAACTTGTAAAAACTATTTTTCGCGCAAGACTTTAGGGATATATACACATGCCGGGTCAGAGGCAAATATGTCGCCAGTATAGAATTCTGACCGTGTTCTACATCCTCCACATATTTCCCTATATTCACAAACCCCACATTTTCCTTTCAGGTTGCTTTTGTCGCGAAGTTTAAGGTGGAATTCTGATTGTTGGAGTTCATCCCAGCATTGTTTTATGGTTTTGTTTCTAACGTTTCCAAGCCTGTAACCTTCATGGAAACCGCAAGATCTGAAGTCTCCGTTCTCAGTAACGCTTATGTAATTTCCGCCGATTGTGCATTTGCCAAGAAAACGGTTCATAAACCATTCCCAGAAGTCTACAGGATTCCTTTGGCGAACAATTCTTGCATAGAAGGGTGCATAAACATTCACGTGAACTTTTCCCGCATATTCCCTTGATAAATCGTAAATTTGGTTAAAAGTCCATTCATATTCTTCAGGGGATGGTGCTAACTCGTTCATGTTTACTTGGGCTCTGCCCACAGGCACCAAGCTGTGGAAAACCACCATTCTTGCGCCGTATTCTTCTGCCAGTTTTATCGGATGCTCTGAAAACTTGTAATTATACTTGTTTAGCGTGACCACTAAGCAGTCTAAAATACCTGCCTCTGAAAGCTTTTTCAAGGCGTAAAAGGCTTTATCGTAGCTTCCAATCCCCCTAACTTTGTCGTTAGCTTCTTTAGGCCCATCTATGCTAACCGCAGTATGTACATCATTTCGAACAAGTCCCTCAAACTTTTTTTCGTCAAATGCAAAACCGCTAGTAATCAGGCTTACCTCAAATCCTATTTTTCTGGCGTAGGCTATAACTTCAAAGATATCCTCTCTTAAAAGCGGTTCTCCTCCACTTATTCCAAACCACGGAGACCCAAATTCATAAACTTGGTCTACTATGCGAAAGGCGTCTTTAGTGTTTACTTCCGTTGTGTCTATTAATTCTGGGTTAAAACTACAATATAGGCAGTTACCAACACATCTTCGTGTGCAACGCCACGTTATCATGTATAAAGGAGCTTTACTCATGCTCATTTTCATCACGATAGCTAATGAAACATTGTTTTTCGATATAAATTTTTTTCTCAAACGTCCCTCTTGTGAAGTTCAATGTAAATGAAACCATCTAAACTAATAAATTGGTGTATCGCTTTTATATGGAAAAAAATGGAGGGAGTGTCTTTGGACTCAATTAAGAAATTTGCAAAGTACGCTGCTGTCTTCTTCGTAGTTGTTGTTATGTTGAGCTTGTTGTTTTGGAATTTTAACCAAATTTTATTTCTTAGGGATCAAAGCCAATTAGAGGATTACGATTACATTGTCTATGTTGACGCAGCAAATATTAAAGTCAAGAATGGGACAACGGGGCAAGTAGATTTTATCGGAAACGAGCTTT
The DNA here is from genome assembly GCA_009889605.1 of Candidatus Bathyarchaeota archaeon. Taxonomy (GTDB): domain Archaea; phylum Thermoproteota; class Bathyarchaeia; order Bathyarchaeales; family Bathycorpusculaceae; genus WUQU01. Next base: position 3,044 of record WUQU01000467.1, read on the forward strand.
CGCAAGTTCTTAGTTTAATACTGAAGAATGACGGGTTGAAAGTGTTCATTAAAACTGCCGAGTATAATGTTTCAAGCAGCATTCGGCTACAAAACCTTACAGGTGTAAAAATTGTCAGCAACGGCGCTAGGCTAAATCTTAATGGCCACTCCTTGATTATAGCTGGCGATCGTTGGGAATACTCTAAGTACAATTCTATTGAGGGATTGACCATAATTGATGGCAGCATAGTTATAGAGAATTCTTTTATGACAACCATAAAAAATTGTATTTTTATTAACTCTTGGGACGGAATAGTACTTTCAAACACAAATGGTTGGACTGAATGCACAGTTATAGAATACTGCTATTTCATAGACGTGCGAAGAGGAATAGTTTTCAGAGACCCAATCAATAATGGAACTAAATCATACGCAAACACTGAAATAAGAGGCGCATGGTTTGAATTGAGAAGAGAGGGCTCTATAGGTATACATGTGGAGCCTAAGGCTAATTTTAATGAGGGGCTAATCCAAAATGTAAGATTTTGGATGGGCAGCGTAGTTGAGCGTAACCAAACGGGCATTCTTGTCGAGGGAAGCATGCTCAACACGTTAATGCAAAATGCTGTTTTCGAGTCTTTCGCACATGTCCCTCAGAGCATCTATGGTATTGCATTGGGCAAAGATTCCGATCCGCCGATTTTAGGTTATGGTGTTGTTTTCTGTGGAAACTTGACACGTAGCATCTACAACCCTCATGGCAAATGGCTTTACGGCTCCAGCGGTTCTTTCAGAATAGAAAACATAGCTGTTTCACTAGGAGTAAACAACATTTACGGCGAGCCACAAGAAATAGGCGCAGTTCCTCATCTATCCCTTGCAATAAGTGCTTTAAATGTGAAAGTGCAAATCGAAGGCAATTTCTCCGCTGGAGAAATCGTTTATGTCCGCTTTAGGTTCAAGTTCATTGATGAGTCCTTCTCCAAACACTTAGAGATGAGCTTCAACGATACTGGCGCGAAATGGTTGACCAGCGATGATTGGTTAGAAATTTGGCCCACAAGAACAATTATTTCATCGTTAGTTGTAGACGCAAAAACAACTGTTTACGCTTCAAACGTAACAGTCATAGTTTCAGTGTATGGTCAATACGGTTGACTTTTAAAGTTTCCATGCAAATAAATAAAAAGAGAAAAGAAAAGTTTTCAGTTTTTTACGGTGCGTAAGGAAGCTTTTGCCCTAAGCATAGCCCCTCTTGGGTCAATCCTTGCGGGGCAGACGAAACTGCACTTTCCACAGCCATCACAGAGGTTTGCTTGCAGCCTCTTCAGCGTCTCTGTTTTTCCCTTGTCAAACGCTTCCTTTATTAAAATAGGACTTAGATTATGACAGCAGACAACCATGCAAGCTCCGCAGCGCATACACGCGCTGGTTTTCACGGTTTCAAACATCTGGGCCTTCGGAGGTTTCTTTTCCATTTTCTCTTCTGTTGGCTTTAATAGTCCAGTCTTGTCCAGCCACGGCGAAGTTAAGTCCATAATCACTAAAGCTAAAATTGAACCGCCAAGGAAGTTCATAAAGGTTTGAATTAGTAAAGTCAATACGCCTAGACCTAAGCCGAAAATATATTGTCCACGTTTAGTCAATGGTGTAGTTGCAGGGTCAGTAGCCATGAAAAACGCCAGAAATATTGAACTTCCAGCAAACAAGTGGAAGCTAAGTCGCAGAATGGCGTCTCCGCCGTAAACGCCCACATAACCAAAGAAAACACCGCTGTTGTAACTACACATGACAGCGTTATTCTCCATTTAATGTACCTGCGGGCGATAATGAACAAGCCTATGCCAATAAGTATAACTGCGATACTCGATGCTCCACCAGGCCAACCATGATAGTTAGCCACAAACAAGGTCCAAAGAACATCTGCGGTGGACCCTTCAAGGGCATAACAAGCGTTCACTGTTTATGCGAAATAAGTTGGATCTCCATACCCTATTGGGACCCTCAAGCTGATCATTGATATATGGTCTTTTGGTAGCAAGATTTCGTAAAGGAATGGGATTAAAACCAAAATTTTTGCTGTAGCAGCTGGGTTCACGTATTTTCTGCCGAGTAACCCTTGAAGCTTCTTGAACACGATCATTCCCACAGCAGCGACGACAGCAACGTAAATAAAGGCTTGAGGCGCCACCAGAGGCAACACTTCGACAGTAAACATAACCGGTATGCCCAATGAGTAGGAATGGGTG
>WUQU01000468.1 GCA_009889605.1 Candidatus Bathyarchaeota archaeon
TATACCTTTTCAAGATTATATCCTTGTTCAGTTAAGCGGATTCTTTCACTTTCGTCCATTGGCCATAACTTCACTTGTATTTCTCCATTTAACGATTTAAGAGCGGCAGCAGCTAGCAGTGCTTCCGGTGAGCCTCCAATGCCAATGTATATGTTTACGTTGCTTTCAGGCAGTGAAGTTGCAATTGCAGCGGCTATATCACCATCGCTTATTAATTTTATCCTTGCACCAATTTTTCTAATTTCGTCTATAATTTCTCTGTGTCTTTCTCTGTTAAGAACAACACAAGTCAGTTCGGATATATCCATACCAAGAATAGCAGCGGCTACCCTGAGATTCTCTCGGGTAGAAGCATTTATATCAAGTTTTCCGGCAAGTTCAGGCCCAACAGCTAACTTGTAAGAATAATAAGTTGGAAGAAATTCAATTCCTCCCTTTTCCGTTGCAGCAATAACACTTATAGCATTTGGTAATCCATATGCTACAAGTCTTGTACCATCTATAGGGTCTACAGCTATATCAAGTTCAGGGTCATCTTCAGCCCATCGGCCAACCTCTTCACCTATATATAACATAGGTGCTTTGTCTTTTTCGCCTTCACCTAACACTACTGTGCCCTTCATTTCAATATAATCAAGCATTCCGCGCATTGCATCGGACGCTGCTTTATCAACAGCTTCTTTATCGCCTCTTCCAAGATATCTACTCGCCATAAGCGCTGCGGCTTCCGTTACTCTTACAAGTTCTACAGTTATTTCTTTTTCCACGCGTATCCCTCCTTTTGGAGTAAACTATATTTTTCATTTGGAAAAAGTTAAAAAAATAATGGTTATTCAGGTGCGTTTTTTATATTCGCATATTTAATTGTATCACGTAGATGTTGCTTAAGAAAATGAATAATAATCTAAGCATAAATTCAAGACAGAAAATAAATCGAAGCATACTCCGTTAAAGTGTTGTTTTAAAGACTTTTCCTGGAAATTAAAAAGTAATTAGTCAAAATTGATTCAAAATTTTTTGAAATGTTTTCTTAGTCCTTACTTTGTAACTCTCCTTTTAAAATCATTCAAAATATCAACGTCAAGA
>WUQU01000469.1 GCA_009889605.1 Candidatus Bathyarchaeota archaeon
TCTTGACGCGAGAATAATCTTCGACCTAGTCCCTGTATCTACCCCATATACAGTTTCTAAGGTTTTAGCGGGAGGAAGCTAGTTTGGCTAAGCCTGAAGACACTTTTGAAATGGAGGCTGAAGTTGGAACAGTTAAGGTTCCATTGACAAACAACACGGTTCCGCCTAACAAGTTTGCACGAAAAGTATATGGCATGCTGATACGTAACAACGCGGAGGCTGCAAACACTTTGACGCTTACGATTGAACGGGATGCAACGGCTGAGAGGACGCTTCCACCAATAACCTTAGACGCCTATGCCATCATTGACGTTTACAGGTCTGTGGATTCGCCACTTTTCACCATGAAGCCTGGACAATAAGCATTCTCTGTCTATACACCTCTCTACACTTCCAATAGTTTTGGTCGCAGTATCTATGGTTGGAGTTGGTTTATTGCTTATATGGCGAAAAGGAGCTAGAAACAGAGTTTCTGAATTCATAAGTGTTTTAATGTTTAAGAATTAAATGTCTGGCTGCAGGGTGGAACTGCCTTGAACAATCAAATCCTTCAAGCTTGCAAAGAATTAATTGACGACGCAAAAATGGGTTGCGCCGATCTGATTTTTAAAGAGGTATGCTTGGAAATTTTGTCAAGGGCACGCCATGTGCTAACTGAAAAGCAGTTCAGAAGTCTTGTTGAATACGCTGCAGAAAGGATGAAAGAGAAAACTCCTTTTGAAATACAGCAGGAGTTAATAGCCTCCACGTAAACCATGAAAAACCGCTTTCACTCAAAGAATCGTTTTTCTCGGCCAGCAGCGTTCCAACGCAGTTCCGCCCTGCCGAGGATTTTTCAAGGTTTCCGCCTATCCTAGCTTGTAGCCTATTTTCCGCAAAAACTCTTTTCTGGCTTTTATGTCCCCTTCGGTTTCTATTCCCTTACTTTTATAGCCGTCGATGACACCTAAAATTCCTCTGCCCTGCGCGGTTTCGGCGATCACAACTTCCAAAGGATTCGCCGTAGCAGCATAAATTGTGCAGACTTCAGGCACTTTCCTGATTTTGTCTAAAACGTTGATGGGATAAGCGTTTTTTAGTAAAATTATGAAGCTGTGGCCGCATGCAATTTCAAAGGCCTTTTTTGCGGCAAGCTGCCTAAGTTCTTCATCGTTTCCCTCATGCCGTACTAGGCATGGTCCTGAGCTTTCGCAGAAGCCTATTCCAAACTTTATGTTTGGAACCGCGTCAACCAAAGCCTCATACAGGTCTTCAACTGTTTTTATGAAATGCGCCGTGCCCAGAATTACGTTACAGTCTTTTGGTGCTTCAATCTTTACGGTTTTGAGTTCTAACATGTTTTATCCCCTCAAGAAACATCTTGGTTTACAATTGTTTTTAAGTTTAGCAGTTTCTGCTTTTATTTGCTTTGCTTCTTTTTGATTAGAAGCCAGTTTTTGTCGCCTTTAAACCTTATTAGGGCATAGTCTCCTGTTAGTTTTTCGCCGTGTAAAGTGAACTCTATTTTGTCTTTGCTTCTGCCTTTAAGGGTGTATGTGCCTTTATCCCAGATTTCCACTTTCCCAGCTCCGTACATCCCTTCAGGGATTGTGCCCTCAAAGTTTATGTAGCTTACGGGATGGTCTTCAACTTCAACAGCCAGTCTTTTTACGCTTGGTTGCGAAGGCGGTTCTTTCGGCACAGCCCAGCTCTTTAACACATTGTCCATTTCAAGTCTAAAATCGTAGTGTAAATGGGTTGCATGGTGCCGTTGAACCACAAATCTTCCAGAAACCGTGCGTGACACGTTTACACCAAAATTTAATAGACACTATTTAACTATAAATTTTATGTAGTAATTGCTGCAGTTTTACTAGCAGAGAACTTTCAATAATGCTTATTGATTCATATGCGGAGTTAATAACTTTTTTAACTTAACGTTTAAATCTGTAAACTTGGATGCTTGGTATTCGCATTTCATATGGTTATTGGGGAAGAGTGTTTCGTGGATGACTGAGTCTGCAGTTGAACTTCCAGCGGGAGTTGTAGAGTTTACTGATAAAAAGCCGATACGCGTTTTGCATGTGGATGATGAAGCGATTTTCTTGAGCGTTGCAAAAGAGTGCTTAGAAATGCTAGGCGCATTTGAAGTAGACAAGGCTTTGTCTGTCAAGGAAGCAGTTGAAAAAATGAAAAACAAAGAATACGATGTAATAGTCTGCGATTACCAAATGCCTGGGAAAGACGGCTAACAATTCTTAGAAGAGTTGAGAAAGAACGGCAACTTTATCCCATTTATTCTCTTTACGGGAAAAGGCGGAGAAGAGGTAGCAATAAA
>WUQU01000470.1 GCA_009889605.1 Candidatus Bathyarchaeota archaeon
ACACAGTGTACATCACAGCGTGTTCAAGCTTCATGTCCTTCTGAATATACGTATAACCCAAGTACTCGGAAATGTGAATATACTCCGAATCTAGGTACATGTCAATCAAATCAAGTAACGGTTTCCAAGTATAAGTGTCCACAAAATGGACAAGTATACGACGATTTAAATCAATGCAATGCAATATGTATGCCGACTATACAGATAGCTCAGTGTAGTTTGCAAATTATGCCAGTTAAAATTAAACCTGAGCTTTCAGACGATGGAGATTATATAAATTATTGCAAAGAACATTATGGTTTGGATTTTGTTGCTATTTTATACTCGTTCAGGAATACCTTTCTCCACATCGTTGGAGAAGGTGATAAATTGCGTTTTGCATCTTATGATTGGACTAACTGGTATGGAGTAGAGAACTATAATACGAGAGCTATTATTACAGTTCCTGAGGCAGAATTTAGCGGAGCAGTAGATGTTTGTCAAACAATGGATTTTTGGCCTTCTTTAGTTGTTAAAGAAGATAAAATGATTTCTTTTGTTGCTCGTTATCGCTCAGAGAATCCCCGTTGTGGGATTGGGTTTTTAAACGCTTCTGGAGTCATTATGACAGGCGGAAGCATAGAAGTTTTGCGTTGGGCACAAGATTTAGTTATAACTAAATGTGGAGATAATTGCATTGCTTTTTGTGAACCTTCTCGCGAGACTCAGTACTGTCCACACTGTGATTGTGAAAAAATCTGTTTCTGGCGTCAAGGATATAGTTGTCCATTGGGTGATTACCCATGCGTGGGGAATCCTCCTTCTTGTCAGGTAGGACAGCCCTGTGAAAGACATGACCAGAGTGTGACTAAGTGGAAGTGTTCTTTGACAGGAATACAGTACGACACACAGGAACAGTGTGCAGATGATTGTTATCCTACTTGTCCTTCAGGTGGCATCTTTAATCCCACAACAAAGAAGTGTGAGATTGAAATAGACTGTCCTGAAGGGCAGTCACAGTC
>WUQU01000471.1 GCA_009889605.1 Candidatus Bathyarchaeota archaeon
AAAATTGCCATCACAGACAAGTTCTGGCGTGTCTGAAAGCGCTAAGGAATTTTTCAACATGAAAGTCAGCGATATTACGGCAAATGATAGGTCTACATACAAGATTCCAGCTGGTCTGGACGGAGTTATTGTGAAGCAGTCTACAAATTCTTACATAAAAGTTGGCGCGGTGATTTACAGGATATCGGTCAACGGATACTCGTACGATGTGAAAAGCGTAAATGACTGGAACAAAGTTGTTGAAAATGTGAAGAAAGGCGATTACATAGGGATATTCTATTACTACAACGGTGTTAACACTGTGTTTTCCTTCAGATATTGATATAAGATTCCAATAACTGGTTAAAAGGCAAACCCCTGCTGTTCAAAAGCAGGGGTTTTGTGTATAATTATACTTGGTTACAACAACGAAACTGAGGAGGCAGGTCATGAAGTGTAAAAAGTGTTCGAATCAGGCTGTTATTCACCTTAGAGCACACAACATTGGACTGTGTAAAGAACATTTCATTGAATTTTTTGAAAAACGCGTCCAAAGGGCCATAGATAAATTCAAAATGTTTACAAAGGAAGATAAAATTCTCGTTGCTGTCTCGAGTGGAAAAGATAGCTCAGCAGTATTACATGCACTTCATAAGCTCGGGTACAACGTAGAAGGATTATTTCTGAAAATGGGGCGACACACGAATGCGGCTGAAAGAATTGTCCGAGCACTTGCAGAACGCACCGGAATTCGCGTGAACATATACGACGTGACACAGCACTTCGGTGGGCTTGGTACAGGCGAGATGGCACAAATCGTTAAGAGGCCTGTCTGCAGTATATGTGGCATTGTTAGACGCCATTGGATGAACAGATATGCTGTAGAAAACGGTTTTACTGTTCTTGTAACTGGACACAATATGGATGACGAAGCGACTTTTCTTTTCGGAAATATATTGAATTGGCAGGTTGAATACATGGCAAGACAGTGGCCCGTGTTGGAGAAAACACACGATAAATTCGTAAGAAAAGCGAAACCGCTGATATACGTCTCTGAACGAGAGACGTATGCTTATGTGTTCCTTAATG
>WUQU01000472.1 GCA_009889605.1 Candidatus Bathyarchaeota archaeon
CCTTTCGTCACAACTCCGCCAGTAACAATTATTTTCCTTGGGTTCTTCAAATACAGCTGATAAGCTTTGTAGAGGCGTCTGAGCGTGTGCTTTCCGATTTCTTCCATACCACTGTATATGTCAATCCCGCCACCTAATACTACTATGTATTCACCACTATCATCGGTATCTGGAATGTATAAAGTTTTGCTTAAAAAATACGCAAACCAACCGGAAGAGATGACATAAAAAATTAACGATAGCCCTAAAAATATTTTCCACATTCTGCTGCGTTGCTTGTATAAAAATACGGATAGTGCTATAAAAATTAGGACAATTATTCCGGGAAAGACAACGAATGAGGAAATAACCCTCAATAAAGCAAACATGTCCTACCCTCCGTTTACTGTTTATTCTACTGTGTAAAATCCAATATTCTAAGTTCCTGAAGTATTCCTAAGGTATTTTTGAAGAGCGACCTCATCGATGACTATCCTTTCTTTCCTATCGCTTTCAAGCATTTGTGCCCTGATATACCTCTCCTTAAGCTTTTCAAAGCTCCTTCTTTCTGTTCTCTTTTCCAAATACATTTGCAGGGTCTTCTCTTCAAGAAGTCTCAGCTCAGATAGTCTCAATTTCAAGTTTCCAATGTGTTCATTGTACATCTTTATTAGGTAAATGAAAAAAGCAACTTGCGTGCCGGTTTGAGTACCGGTACGAAGTTGCGTTTCTATCTGTTTTTTAGAATTTTCGACGCTATCGATTTCTCCTTCAACTTTTCTAATCTCGGTTCTGATTCTGCTCAGTTCACCCTTTAATGATTCCTCTTCTTTTGCTCTTAAATATAAGAGTTTCTCAAGTCTGAAAGCCAAGTTTCAATCCTCCAAAATTGAATTTACTTGCCGGATAAGAAAGCAGACAGAAGCTCGACAAGTATTTGGAGAACTTTCTTGCTTGTTTCTGAAAATCTTTGCCCTTCAAAATTATCGAGTGAGATTATTATAACTTTCTTGTCTCTAACTTTCACACTTCCGACAAGCGGTATAAAGTTTGGAGTTGTGACTCCTGCTCTTTCCCATATTTCCCGCTGTTTGCTCTGAAGATTAAGTCGGTAAGCGTCAAGGAGCTCAACAACCTTGTTTTCTCCGATATTTGGTCCGTAGTTATCATCGGATGCTTTAATTAGAACATTCTTGACTTCATCATCGTAGTTGTACACCGCAACGCACTTGTATGTGTCGTTTTCCAAAAGCCAAATGGATGCTTTCTGTGTTTCTGGTACAAGCTTCACAAGGTCACCTAAGATTCTTTCAAGGTACTCTTCAAGTGTATTCGATTCGTTCCAGAGACTTATAATCTTCGTTATAGAATCGAATTTTTCTATTACATCCTTGTACATCCGTTGATTTTCTATAACTTTCATAGCTGCAAGCACCTGTGAACCGAGGAATGAAGATAGTGCCTTTGCAAGA
>WUQU01000473.1 GCA_009889605.1 Candidatus Bathyarchaeota archaeon
GATATATCCCTCCTGAGTCTCAGGCGCTCTCTTTTTCTAAAAATGTTAATCCGCTTACTTCTTAAACTGCTAATCTCCATCTACCTGTTCTTCTTCTGTTTCTAAGGACTTTTCTTCCACCTGGTGTTGACTTTCTTGCGAGAAATCCATGTGTTCTCTTTCTTTTCCTCTGGGATGGCTGGTATGTCCTCTTCATGTCAGTTCCTCCTTTTCTCAACTTAGTCTAAAAATGATTATACCAAAAAAAATGCGAACTTCAACACTTAATTTGAATTTCTTGTACAGGTAGTAAAAAAACTGGTGGCCAGGGACGGAATCGAACCGTCGACACGTGGATTTTCAGTCCACTGCTCTACCATCTGAGCTACCTGGCCACCTTTAAATCTTTATATCATCATTTCGATTCATTTTTCTCACTTGGTGGGTGCGGCAGGACTTGAACCTACGACCTTCTGCTCGTAAGGCAGACGCTCTCCCTCTGAGCTACGCACCCAACCTGCCTTTTTTGTAATTTTAAAAACTGGCGCCCCCAACGGGATTCGAACCCGTGCCGCTGGCTTGAAAGGCCAGTGTCCTAGACCGCTAGACGATGGGGGCGTTAATATATACACATCGGTTCACATTTTTCTTCGCACATTTCCCGAAGTCAGTGACCGTATCCTATGATACCAAAGAAAAAATTTTTGTCAAGTAGGTAGAAACCACTTAGTATGAAAAGAACAGGTTAACATTTTGTATCTATTTTGTCTGAAAAAACGATTTAGAGCAAGAATGTTTTTCGCTATGCACGTGATATAATAAAATCGTATGCATCCAAACAGTGAATTCACACAAATCGGGAGGTGCTTCAGGTGTTTAGATTTTTATTTAACTACAAGAAATCAAGGCCCAAGCTTGCAAGCGAGGCATTCAGAAAAGGAGATTTCGAAACACACAAGAAACTACATAGTCCAGAACATATAGGAAACGAGCCTTGGCATAAGACAGAGCAGGGAAAGTACATCGGACAAGCTGTGTATGGTGCGAGTGATGGAATTGTCACAACTTTTGCTGCAATCTCTGGCATCGCGGGTGCGAGCTTGAATCCCAAAATTGCTGTTATAGTAGGACTTGCTAATCTCTTTGCTGACGGGCTTTCTATGGCTATAGGCGATTATCTTTCTGAGAAGTCCGAACGGGAGTACATAAGGGCTGAAAAAGAGAGAGAACTCTGGGAAGTCGAGAAAATGCCAGAAGCTGAAAAACTGGAGGTCAAAGAAATATATAAAAGAAAGGGACTGAGCGGTGAAAAGTTGGATAATCTTGTTGATGCAATCACGAGCAACAAGGAAATTTGGGTTGACACAATGTTGCACGAAGAACTTGGACTATTTGAAGACGATACGAATCCACTGAAAAGTGCGATTGTGACGTTCTTGTCTTTTGTAATTGCCGGTTTTATGCCGTTGATTGCTTACGTTTTCGCTTCTCAGGGAAGTTTCCTTGCTCAAAATCAGTTCTTACTTTCTTGTGTGATTACCGGTATGACACTTTTCTTTGTTGGGGCTCTTAGGCAGATAGTTACCGGAGTAAAGTGGTACAAGGGCGGTTTGGAGATGCTCTTAGTTGGCGGACTTTCAGCAGCGGTTGCTTACATGATTGGCTGGCTTTTGGAAAAGGTTGTTCGCATACCAACACTATAGTAGGATAAATGCTTAATTGTAAGAATGGGGGATCGAGATGAATATAAACTACGTAAATTTGCTGATCTTGTATCCATTAGTATTCTTGGCAGGTTTTGTAGACTCAATCGCAGGTGGTGGAGGGTTGATATCACTGCCAGCATATCTGTTTATTGGGTTACCAAGTCACAACGCACTTGCCACAAATAAGCTTTCCTCGACTATTGGAACGATTTTCAGCACTTTAAGATATGCAAAGGGACGAGCGATTGTGTATTCGGTTGGTGTTCCGTCTGTTGTTGGTTCACTCATTGGCTCACACCTTGGAGCAAGATTAGCTTTGGTGCTGAGTGACAATATCTTGAAAGTTGTTCTTGCAATCCTTATTCCAGTTGCTGCGATTATTGTACTGATAACAAATCCAAGAAAGAGTAAAGAAAATAGTGTTGAGGACACTGGTTCAAGTTATGGAATTACCAAAACTATATTGGTAGCTACAGCCATAGGATTTACCATAGGTATGTACGATGGATTTTTTGGACCTGGCACCGGGACGTTCTTGATTATACTCTACGTAAGTTTATTGAATATGGACCATGTCAGTGCTTCTGGCACAGCAAAAGTCGTTAACCTTGCTTCAAACATTGGCGCACTCGTCACATTCATATTCGGAAACAAGGTTTTGTACTCTATAGGTTTGCCAGCAGCGGCGTTTGGAATTGTTGGAAATTGGCTTGGATCAGGACTGGCGTTGAAGAAAGGAGCAAAAGTTATAAAACCAGTCATGCTTGGAGTATTGGTATTGTTGTTTATCAAAATACTTTCAGACATGGTTTAGGGGGGGATGAACATGGGCGATATGCTTGTGAAGCTTTACGAACTTCCAAGACTCGAACCGGTAATTGAGGAAGTCAGGAAACATGGTATTGAAATTAAAAGACCCATAGGTCCGGAAAAGTACTTCGTAGTCGAGTGGGTAAGGCAAAAGTTCGGAAATCATTGGGCAAGTGAAACGGATATGACTTTTTCAAACAAGCCAATATCTTCATTTATCGCAATCGATACC
>WUQU01000474.1 GCA_009889605.1 Candidatus Bathyarchaeota archaeon
ATGGCTCGTAGACCAGACCAGAGCCTGTTCCGCCGCCAGAGCATTCTCATGGAGTTTTGCATATAAGAGAAAAGTCCTCTGTGTAATTTGCCTGAGCCTGCCTTTCTCTCTGGCAGGCATGGGAATCATAAACGAAACACTGGACAAAGACAAAAAAGTGTGCTATAAAAAACTTTTGAGGTGCAGCAATGAACCACTTGACAAAAACAAGGAGGTGCGGCTATGAGAATGGTGTTATCAGCACAAGACTTTAAAAACTCCTTAGCCTTGTTAACCAAGGCATCCGCAAGGAATACGGGCATCGGGCCATTTGGTTGGCTTAAGCTTAAAACGGAAAGCAAGAACATGGTGCTTCAGAGCGCGAATGGTGAAGTGTATCTAACTCTAACCTTACAGACACTGGAAACAAAAGAGCACGGTGAGGTTTGTGTAGAACTTCTACCGCTGTATGAATCTATCAGATCTACATCAGACGAATACGTTGAACTCTATACAACAAGGGACAAACTCGTAGTAAAGACTGACAGATTAACTCAGAAATTTGATCTCAGACCGGTAGAAATGTTTCCAGTGTTTCCAAAGCCAGAAGACTTTCAAGCATCAATACGAGCTTCTATGCTTTCGGAAGGCATCAAAAAAACTGGTTTCGCTGTAAAGAAAGATAGGAGTGTAATGGGGCATCTCTACGTAGACTTCAGAGGAGACCGCATACACTTTGTCGGCACGGACGGGCATAGACTCGCTATGTTAAAGTTTGACTATACATTTGATCCGAGTAGCGCGAAAGTAAAACTGTATCATAAAAGCTTGAAGATTTTGAAAGAGCTTCTACGAAAAGATTCCGAGGTCATTCTCATTGGTTGCGGCGAAAGTAAACTTGATCGCATCACAAACAAAAAAAGTAGGCTCGTTTACATCACAAATGGAGATTGGATGATAGCAATACGAGACTTCTCAGCAGAGAGCTACCCGAACTACGAAGCTGTAATCCCGCATGCTGATACATACGACATCACAGCTGAGATACGTATTGACGATTTAGACAACGCTTTAAAGCACTTTACGAAAGCTGACAGAATAACTCTTGAATTCACAGACAGCCGCTTTAAGATAAAATCACACGATAGAGAAGCGGTTATAGAAGCATCATATATACACGGCAATCTCGGCTTTTCAATTGATTTTAATCCGTTGCAGCTGAAAGAATTCACCGAAGCCGCAAGAAAAGATGGTTATGTCATTAAGGCGTTTTTCAAGAATGACGAGGAAGTGCCAGCGTTGTTCAAAGTAAACAACGATTACCTGTATCTTGTCATGCCGTTGAGAAGGAGGTAGTGCCATGATACTAAAGTCTATTCCGCTTATCTTCTGCACTGAGCCACCGTCAAG
>WUQU01000475.1 GCA_009889605.1 Candidatus Bathyarchaeota archaeon
AAAAGATAAAGTTGGATGCAGAAAAGACGAAAGGGGTGGATGAATAAGGTTTTGTTGATTTGTATGTGTTGAAAGACTTATGCAGAATGAAGAATTTGTTTTAAAACCTCTTCCAAAGATGTTGGAAAACAATAAGCTATTTTTAGGAACCACTATTGATTATGAAGGGAACATAGTACTTGTATTAAATCCAGAATATTTCAGGCTCTGAAAGGGAAGGATGTGAAATTGTATGCGTACAACTTTTTTCACTCCTTCTCTTTTGTTGTTTTTGCATATATGATACTATATTCTTAAAGAAACATGTACGTACAAGCAAAGGTGAAAAGGGGGATTTTTATGGCAAAGTTTAGTATTGGAATTGATTTTGGAACGCAATCGGCAAGGGCAGTGCTTGTAAATGTTGAGACAGGTGAGGAGGTTACAACAAGTGTAAAGGAGTACACCCATGGTGTTATGGACGAAAGCTTACCAGATGGGACAAAGCTCCCGCCTGACTGGGCGCTCCAGCATCCGCAGGATTATATAGAAGCTTTAGCCACAACAGTTCCAGATGTCTTAAAAAAGGCTGGGGTATCCAAAGAGGACGTAATTGGAATAGGGATTGATTTTACCGCATGTACGATGCTGCCTATCAAGAAAGATGGAACACCGCTTTGCATGATTGAAAAGTTCAAATCAAATCCGCATGCCTATGTAAAGTTGTGGAAGCACCATGCAGCTCAAAAGTATGCAAACAGGCTCAACCAAATAGCGCAGGAAAGAGGAGAAAAATTTTTACAAAGATACGGAGGAAAAATCTCATCCGAGTGGTTGTTCCCCAAAATTATGCAGATTTTGGAAGAAGCACCAGAAGTATATGAAGAGGCAGACAGATTCATTGAAGCTGCTGACTGGGTTGTAATGCAGATGACAGGTGTTGAAAAGAGGAACTCGTGCACAGCAGGGTACAAAGCGATCTGGAGCAAAAGAGAAGGATATCCATCGAAAGATTTCTTCAAGGCACTTCATCCAAGGCTTGAAAATGTGGTTGACGAAAAGCTTTCACGTGACATATATCCAATTGGTCAAAAAGCTGGAGAGCTTACAGAACAAATGGCAAAGCTAATGGGACTGAATCCTGGCACTGCCGTTGCAATTGCAAATGTAGATGCACATGTTTCGGTTCCAGCTGTTGGAATTACAGACATTGGCAAGATGCTGATGATAATTGGAACATCGACATGCCATATGCTCTTGTGGAATGAAGAAAAGATGGTACCGGGGATTTGTGGGTATGTTGAAGACGGAATCTTACCTGGATT
>WUQU01000476.1 GCA_009889605.1 Candidatus Bathyarchaeota archaeon
CAATCCTGAAGAAAATAAAATAGAAAGCGGGAACGTCGTTCTGGATAAATCGTTGCACTGCTGGCGGTTAAGCTTTGGCATTGACTTCTCCTATAAGAGCACAAGTTCTGTCTTTGATTATGTAGACAAAGTAACGTTCAAGTTCTACCTTACCGATATACCTGACATTTTCTTCTTTTTGAATCCTAAGGAAGGGCAGTTCCAATTTAGCGGGATGTGATGTGGTATGATGTTTTCCGACTTATCGAGCCAAAAGGGTAAAAATGAACACGGTGGAATGTTTGAGAGGTTTGAGGGTATTGTAAGAAAATACGCTCCCACGGAAGTTTCATTTTTACTTGCTGTTTCAGGCGGTGTGGACTCCATAGTTATGCTTGATTTGTTTATTCGGTTAAAAGCTAAGAGACAGCTGAAAATTGGTGTAGCAACCTTCAACCATAAACTTAGAAAAGAAGCAGATGAAGAAGTTGAATTCGTAAAAAAGTTCTGTGAAGACCATTCCATACCATTCTATACAGCTTGTGCAGATGTAAAAGCTTATGCTTACATTAATAAACTATCCTTAGAAGAAGCAGCAAGGATTTTGAGATACGAATTTCTCCATTCGGTTAAGAACTCTTACGGATACAATTTAATAGCCACAGCACATAATCTGAACGACTTGCTTGAAACAATTATTCTACGTCTTGCAAAGGGAACTGGACCATTTGGCATGGTTGGGCTCAAACCGCTGAGTGGAGAACACCTACGCCCACTTCTCTTTTTTACTCGTGAGGAGATAGAGAGTTACGCGATAGCAAGAAATCTTACTTTCTTTACAGACGCTTCGAATTTTGATGAAAGATACGAGAGAAACTATATAAGGCACCGGATTGTTCCGCTTCTGAGAAAGTTGAACCCATCAATAGAAAGAGCCGCAGAATCCTTAGCGCAAAGCACGTGGAAACTGGATGAATACATTGAGAGCGTAGTAGAAAAGACAGAAAGGTTTCGTACGAACGATCGATTGTTTTTTAAGTTAAGCGAAGATAGATACATTCAGATAGAACAGGTCAGGCGTTTTGCGATGGAGTTTTTCGGTAAACCGCTCGACAGGGAAAAGATAGAAAGATTCGAAAATGCGAAATCAAAATCATTTAAAGTTTCATTCTGGAGAAATTTGGGAATAGAGGTTTCTCACGGATGGGTCATGATGGGTGATATTATTTCGC
>WUQU01000477.1 GCA_009889605.1 Candidatus Bathyarchaeota archaeon
AGGGGGAAATTTGTGCGAAAAGACTGTTTAGAAGATGGTACCCTTGTGCCAACAACACTGCCCAAATATATCAGACCGATACATACACTGGCAGAAGGTATAAAACGAAAAAGAAATACTGTCATCAATACAGCCAATAACGCTCTTGCATATTAAGGTGTTTGCTATGATTCAAATAACAAGACATGCCATAAAACGTTACAAGGAACGTATAATGCCCTCCTCAGACCTTGAAGCTGAACTGAATATTTTAGAAGCTGTCGTGCATGGTGTTCTCCTCTCCCAGAAAGGAAAATACAAAGCCGTACAGTACGGTCCTGCCGTACTGATTATATACGAAAACGGTGGAATAGCCACCGTTAAGACTGTCGAACATATAGAATTTTCTGGCTGGTGGAAACAAAAATAAGGTTCTGGTTTGCTTCTGAAAGTTAGCCGTGTAAAAGGGGTTATTATACCCTTTTGCACGGCTTTTGCTTTTAAAAGCCCTGTAAAAAAGGGGGTGTAACGGTGAATGAGTTAAGTAAAGTCGTAGAACCCGTAACCGTCAATGATTTAATAAAGAAACTAGGCCAGCTTTTCGTTAATCTGCTGGTTATTCTGCAAAACTTTATAAAACCAATAGCAGGCCTTGGAATTGGCGTGGCAGTTTTACTTCTCTTAATTGGTTACATCTTCCACGTACAAACCGCCAAAAAAATGGGTGCCTCCATCCTGGGCGGTGTCTTCATCGCAGTTGTTATTTACCTGCTTGCTCCCTATATCCTGGGAGTAATCTATAACAGTATCAAATAAAGGGGTGGTGTAAAGTGAAAAGAAAACTTATGATTGCTTTTGTTGTTTCTGCTTCTATAATTCTTGCTACAGCACTGGTGTATGCCGGTCCACAAACCGGAAATATCAATACCGTGCTTGGTACAGGTGGTAACACTGATATGGCACAAGCAGTTGCAAAAGTTATCAATGCAATAAAAACACCTATCCAAATTCTTACAGCTGGTCTTGCTCTTGTACTTGTGCTTGTGCGAGGTATGATTCTTTCAGCTGTACAGGACGAGAGAAAACGAGCAGAAGTGGCAAAAGGATTCCTATTTACTTTGATTGGTCTTGGCATCGTATTTTTTGGCATTACTATTTTCTCCGCTATTATCAATAGCCTTGCTACCAATAAAACAGCTTTGATACTACCTACACTTCAACTGCTTGGCTGAAAAATTTAAAGCCCACAGGGGAATTACCCTGTGGGCTTTTTCTTTTAAAGGAAACAAAAAACGACAAGGAATACTTTATCATCCCGCGCACCTACTGGGGAAGACTTGGTCTCACACCAAGACAAATTGACCGAATTTTCGAAAAATTACGAAAATTCGGTCTAA
>WUQU01000478.1 GCA_009889605.1 Candidatus Bathyarchaeota archaeon
CCGGGGCGTATGGAACAAGTTCTTCTAAATTTAGTGACGAATGCTATCAAGTTCTCCGATAAAAGCAAAGAAGAGAGATATGCAAAAATTGAAGCAATAGATGAGGACGATCAGATCAGACTAGTAGTCTCAGACAACGGAATAGGAATTCCTGGTGATAAGCTGGACAAGATCTTCGACAAGTTTTACAGGGTCGATAATGATCTTACATATTCAATACCAGGAACAGGTCTTGGACTTGCGATTGTTAAAGAGATTGTTCAATTGCATAAAGGCACAATCCAGGTAGAATCTGAAGAAGGTAAGGGCAGTATCTTTACTGTAATTATACCAAAATAATAATCCAAGAGGGAATAATAATGATTAAAGAGCTACTAAACACAGTTACTGAGATACCTACACCTGACATAGTGGTACAACAGATAATCTCAACAGCTTCAAACCCAAATTCGAGTGCAAAAGACCTCGAAAAGGCTATATCTATGGATGTCGGATTGTCGACCAAAATATTGAGGTTAGTTAACTCCGCATACTACGGTCTTCCGCGCAAGATAACTAAGCTTAGCGAAGCGATTGTAATTGTAGGTTTCAAAACGGTGAGAAATCTTGCGTTGAGTGTTTTCACATATTCTGCACTTCATTCAAAACACACATTTATCGATCATGACAAACTATGGTCTCACCTTATGTTAACAGCAGTGTTTTCAGAGCATATTGCAAAAAGCATAGGTTTCATGAACAGAGAAGAAGTTTTCTTGGCTGGAATGATGCACGACATCGGAAAATTGGCGCTTGATTTGCTGTTTCCAAAGTACACTTATGAACTTTCAAGAGTTGGCGAAAAAGCTCAAGTACCGTTCTTTTTGTTAGAATACAAAGAAAATGTCGAAAATCACATGGAGATAGGTGGTGAACTCCTGAGATTGTGGAAATTCCCAGATGAATACATAAGTGTAGCGCAGTACCACGAGAAACCGTCGCTGAATCAAGATTCTCGTTACATAGAGATGATATGTATAGTCCATTTAGCAAATGTTTATTCGAATATATTCCTACCCGGCTATTCGCTGTCTTACGGGGAACCGTACCTTGACCCGATTGCTTTAAATGTTTTAGGGCTGAAACCTTCTGCTTTGAAAGTAATATACAATGAACTTGATAGAGTGTTTGATAAATCTAAAGATATAATATACGGAGGTGTTGAAGATGAAGCAGGAATACAAGCTTAAAATGCTCGAATCAGAACTGCGAAAAGTAATTTCTGAGGCGCTGATGGAAATGAAGGACGAATTCATAGAAAAATCAAGGTCTCTCATAACGATCTCAAGAGTAGAAGTATCAAAAGAC
>WUQU01000479.1 GCA_009889605.1 Candidatus Bathyarchaeota archaeon
CTCACCTGAGTTTGTTCCAATTATTAAATGATTATCGCTCAAATCTCTGGGCGATGAAAAACTTATTGGCGAACCTGTATTTGCTTTCCAGACCAACTTTCCGTTTTTGTCAAATTTATACACCGTTCCCCCAAGTGAAGATACAAAGATGAAATCTTTGAATTTTTCAACTGAGGAATATCCAACCGTTATGTTGCCGGCTTCCCATTTTTTAGTCTTGTCTTTTAAATTCACACCAACAACTTTGCTTCCGGTGGTTGTATAGAAGAGCCATTCGTCAATCACCGCAGGTTTACACGCACCCGCTGTGTAGTATCCGCTTCCCGTGTCTATTCTATCTGTAAGCCTTCCATCTTCGGCTATGATATAGATACCTCCGCCCCAAGATGTTTGGTAATACACTCCATTCTCAAAATAAGCTTCTGATTGTACTAACCCCTTTAAATCGTGTTTGGCTATTATCTGGAGATCTGACTTTCGAATCACATAACCAAACCTACCTGCACCAACGAGTAGTGTTGATTTTCCATTTGAAATTGTATAAATTGGTTCGTTAAGTTTTATCTTCTTCAAAATCTTTCCTGTCTTGGTTTCAATAACATACATATTACCATCGATATCGCCAATGAAGAACGACGTACCCGAATCACTTTCACTAACTATATTCGCGAAAACAGGACCAATCTTCATCTTCCAAGTCTCTTTTCCATCCTGCAAAAACAAAACCGTGCCCGAGTAATCAGCTACGATTATCCCACCATCTACTTCTATCGGCTTTGAATAAATAGCTTCCTGTAATTCATACGACCAAATGAGTTTTAACTTAGCATCAGTGTTTATGGCGCTTTTTAATGTGTAAAATCTATGAATAGTGTATCCTTTTGAGTAGCCATAGAGTGATAAAAAGTTGATGCCTAAATCGGTTGTAACGTTGCCTATTTCAAAGCTGGTTTTGGAAGTATCTTTTAGAGTTCGTTCAAGGAGAATCTTGCCGTTGGAAATCGCTTTAATTCTGTTGTATTTTGAAGGGTTGGCAGATATAGAGATTTTTCCGTCTTTGTTTTCTATTGAAGGCGATAGATTTTTTTCAATAGCTTCCGGTATTAGAGATACAGATTTTAATAATTCAAATTTATCAAATTCAAGCGAGTATCTCCAGATATGTAAAGCCGCTTCGTCCCAGCTTACAATGGTCATATACCCATCCTTTGCTGCTCCAATCATCTGAAACCATGTCCCGTTGTAATTTCCTGCATAAGAATAGCTGTGCCCATGTCCGTACAAAACCAAAGGTACTCTGTATTCTAAAAGCATATTCATCAACTTCCAGCCGTCGTCGGTATAATTCGAAGGACCACCGAACGGATGGTGGCACAATATAATCGGAATTTTCTTTTCAACTCCTGCACTCTTGAGAGTGTTTTCAACCCACTTCAACTGCTCGTTGCCAATATGACCAACTTGCTGGAATGGGACAGATGTATCTATGCCTA
>WUQU01000480.1 GCA_009889605.1 Candidatus Bathyarchaeota archaeon
TTGCTTTTCAAATTCGAATGAGACGTATTGTGTCAAGTCCGCTTTTATGTTTTCTAAAACATGTTGATACTCGTTCAAGTCGACGTTCTCTTTGTAAGGGAATATGTATCTATACCAGAATCTGAATAGTTCATCTTCAATTTCATATCGGAAATCTTTTGTTCTGTGTGGATTCTTGAATAACGCAGGCGAGACGCGTTTGATTAATTTTAGTGTCATCAACGACTTTATGTACGGTTGTAGTTTTCTTGAATCGGTTTCGCCGATAAATGAGGTTATCTCGCTCAATTTATTTCTTCCGCTTGCAAGTGCCTCCAATATTGATTGGTACATTGCTGGTTCGCGAAGTTCCTGAAAGAGAATAAAGCTCGGTTCTTCTTTAAGCGGGGCACCGAGTTTTAGAAACAGGTTCTGTATATTTTCAAGCACACTTTTTGTACCATCCCATAGCGTTAAGTGGTAAGGCACACCACCGACTATAGAGTATGTTTCTAAAAGTTGGTGATAATCGTACTGTGGGATAAAAAGCTTGAGGTGCTCGAAAGATACAGGATTCAGCTTTAAAACTGCACTTTTTCTTCCAAAGAGTGGGTTGTTGTGTGATAA
>WUQU01000481.1 GCA_009889605.1 Candidatus Bathyarchaeota archaeon
AAAGACCCATTTTCGACCTTTTTCCTCAACTCTTGTATCGGAGGGTTAAACCTATTCTGGAAACACACTCCTAACTTCACATTCTTATTCTGTGCAGTTTCTATCATCTCATCGATGTGCTTTGTCGACAAAGCCATAGGTTTCTCTACAAGTACGTTTATTCCTTTTTTGAGGAACTCCATCGAAATCTCGTAGTGATAACCGCTCTCCGTTGCTATCGCGACAAAATCTATCTCTTCATTATCTAATATCTTTGTATAATCGGTGTATATTCTTGGTTCGTATCCGAGAACATTCTTAACCTTCTCAGCGCACGCTTGCGCTTTTTCGGGTACGATATCACAAAAAGCAACAGCCTCAATGATATCAGCATTTTTCACTATCGCTTCGACATGTTTCGAAGAGCCTATCCTTCCGCATCCTATAAGCGCCATCTTTAGCTTTCTCATTACTCCACCTTCCTCCAGTGCATACTCTCAGTGCATCTTTTCACGTTTTTTCATTCACTGAATGAATTGATTAACTAAATTATACCACAAGAGGCGGAGCGTTCAATATTCCAAACTTTGCTTTGAATAGCTCCGCCTTCGATAATTTGTCGATTTTTATTATCTTATCGGTCTTTTTTCTGGAATTCCAACCTTCCTTGGGTATTTCTCCGGAGTCTTATCAAATTTTTCAAACACAATTAGGAATCTGTCCTTACCTTTTATAGTATATTTTCTCACTTCCGAGAGCTTGACGCCAAGTTCCTTCATTGCGTTCACAGATTGACCGAGTTCTTCCGTATACCCTGGACCTTTGTACAGCAATATCTTTCCACCGACTTTTACATACGGAGCTGTTAATTCAAGTACCGTTGCTATTTTCGAGACAGCCCTCGAAACCGCGCTGTCAAAATATTCTCTGTACGGTCCTTTGTCCTTTAGTTCCTCAGCTCTTATGCACAAGAACTCCAAGTTCTCTATCTTTAGTTCTTCACATTTATTCTTTACGTATTCTATTTTCTTGCAGAC
>WUQU01000482.1 GCA_009889605.1 Candidatus Bathyarchaeota archaeon
ATTTGGAACTTTGATTTTTGCTCTATTGAGTATCTGATTTATCTTCTCTTCAAGCTCTTCATCTTCAAGTTTTGAGAACTTATAGAACAGCGGAGCTATAAGTATGGGCTGTATGAAAGAGAAGAATAAAATGAAAAGAATTGCGAATAGTGATAGCTGCCACCACCACACCGTATATTTGATAACCATCATAATTACAGCAATTATCGGAAAGCCTATTGCAGCTGCCAACAATGTGCTTATTATTTCATCTCTCGCGAATAGTTTCGGCGTAGTGGTGTTGAATCCGTATTTCTGTTCTATCACGAAAGTTGAGTAAACCTTGAATGGCAATTCGACAATTTTCTCGATCAAATAATACAAAGCAAAGAACAATATGGCTTGAAGTATCACTGAACTTTTTGCTGATACAACATTCTCTAACAGCGGGAAAATTTTCAAGATAAGAACCAAATCAACAGCAAGGCTCACAAGTTTGCTAAGAATTCCGAAGTAGGTCCTGTCTTTTAAATAGCTCTTCGCCTTTGCAAAATCTTCCATTGTCAATTTGTCTTTCAAAACTTCAGGAATAATCGAAGCTGGACTTAAAGTATACCTGAGATTTAACCAATCGAGCAAGATATCCCAAACAGCTCTTACTACAATTACGGCTACGAAAATAAGAGCGAAAGTGTTCATAAAACTCCCCCTTAGATGATTTATATATTTTCTTGACCTCTCTCAAGAATTTCAAAAATACTTCTCGGTGTTCTATCTAAAACCCTGCTCAATCTTATTATCCAAGGTGTTTCAAGATGCGACTTTTGGATTATTTCGTCATCGCCCAATACTTTCTCGGTCTCACCATCTGAGACTATAATCCCTTCGTTAAATACTATTGTTCTTTCAAAATTCTCAAGGACAAAATCCATATCGTGCGTGATAGTTATAACACTCTTTCCGTTCTTTATAAGCTCTTGGATAATTTCACCCAATCTCTTTACAGAATACCTATCCTGAGCGATCGTTGGCTCGTCTAAGATCAGAATGTCTGGCTCCATAGCAAGCACCGATGCAAGACAGAGGAGTTTTCTCTCAGATAGTGTCAAATAGTACGGATGGTCATGCTCACGGCCATTTAGCCCGACAATTTCAAGAGCTTTGATAGACTTTTTGTAAGCCTCCTGCTTATCTTTTAAAATGTTTAGTGGTCCAAACATAACTTCATCTATCACTTTGCTTTTGAATATCTGGTCTGATGGATTTTGGAAGACGAGCCCTATGACTTTTGAAAGTTCTGCCACTGTCTTATCCTTTGTGTTCATACCGCAGACAAAAATATCGCCCTTAGAGGGTGTCAGAAGACCTTTTAAAAGCTTGACGAATGTTGTCTTACCCGCTCCGTTTTGCCCTACGATTGCAGTAGGCCTGCTGTCGATTTCAACGGATATATTTTTTAATACATACTCTTCATCTTTGTAGGTGAAGTACAGATTCTGAACGGTTATCAGTGATTTTTCAAATTTAGATTCTAAACTGCTCGTAATGTTCACCTCTTGAAATCTAAGTCTATGCTATACCATTCAGCGACCTTATCAGTTGAACGGTTTCATCAAACTTCACCGGATAATATCCGCTTTGATTTCTAATATTCAGCTTTTTGCAAAAAGACGTGTAAATTGGCATACCTACTCCATAAGTCTCAACCTCTTCCATTGAGAATACCTTCTCCGGCTCATCGTATGCTATTAATTTTCCATCATTTAAGAATAATATTCTGTCTGCATATTCCACGAGTTTTTCCAATTTGTGCTCAACCAAAATGATTGTGAAACCGCTTTTTCTCAGCTCGGTTAATATCTCGAAGACTTCGACAGTTCCCTGTGGGTCGAGTTGAGATGTAGGTTCGTCCAAAATTATCACTTCAGGCTCAAGCACCAACATACTCGCTATTGCCAACCTCTGCAATTGCCCGCCAGAGAGTTCAAATGGATTTTCGAATTTTTTCTCCCAAAGCCCCACTCTTTTCAAAATGGCTTCAACTTTCTCAATCATCTCATCTCTCTCGATCCCAAGGTTTTCAAGACCGAAAGCAACTTCTTCGAACACCGTCATTTTTGCCCCACTTATCTGTGAAAAAGGATTTTGAAGCACTAAACCTACCTTTTTAATAACATCTCGCCTTGACATTTCAAGCACGTCTACACCATCGATAAGAACAGAACCAAGGCGCTTACCACGGAAAAGCTTTGGTGCGAGCCCTGATATAGAGAGGCATAATGTCGATTTTCCAGAACCATTTCGCCCGATGACTCCAACAAATTCACCTTTTGAAACGCTAAACGAGATATTCTCTATGGCAAACCTCTGCGCAGTTGGATAGCGATAGCTCAAGTTATCAACAACTATCTTTGGATTATCCACAACAAGCCCCTCCATGCAATTGCAAATATAACCAATGTCTTTGTAAACATTTTTATCCATCTATCAGCATGGCTCTCAACAACAGGGTTTACAAATGTTCTTGTCCCTTCAATGCTGAAGCCTCTCAGTTCGATAGCTACCGCCCTCTCACGTGCCTCCACAAGCGAACTCAAAACGAGAGGTCCTATGAGTGCGAAGAACGCTCTCAATTTTTTTAAAACACTACCTTCTGTATCGAGTCCCCTTGACTTCTGCGCATCTATTATCGTGTAGGATGTTGAAATCATCTGGGGTATGACTTGAAGAACAGAAGACAAGACGTATCCAAATCTCGGTGAAAGTCCGTTTTGAACAAGATCCGTAACCAAATCAGAAGGTTTGGTTGTGAGAATCAATATTCCAAACGAAACTATCATGTTGAAAACCCTGAGTATCAATAATAAAGCGTGAATCAGACCCTCTTTGTAAAAATGAAACTTCCAAAGCGAAAAAACGAGTGTTTCATTGCCTTGATAGTACATGCCTTGTATGAAGAGCATTGTAAGAGAAACGATAAGCACAGCACCGATTAGCTTTAACATATGTCGAAATACCTTTGCTACTAAAGATAGTAATAAAGATATGGATAGGAGCACTGCTCCTATCCACAATGAACTAAATAAGAATGCTATTATAACTGATGAAAAAGCGTACCAGAGCTTCGTGGAAGGTGCAA
>WUQU01000483.1 GCA_009889605.1 Candidatus Bathyarchaeota archaeon
AAAGGAGGTTGCAACAGTTGAGAAAATTTGGACAAAATGATATAATATTTACTAGGAAGAATTGGTTGCTTTTATGTGTGTAGAATATCAGTTAATTCGAGGTGTAAAGAAACATGCTAACCATCCAGGCTAAGTTGATTTTTGACAGTAGTAGGGATAAGCAGAAGGTATTAGACCTGATGAGAAGATGGTCATCCTGCATGAGGTATGCATACAAAAGGCTTCTGGAAGGACATAAGAGAAATGAACTCAAAAGACAACTTCAGGGTGTTTTCAACCTGAACTCCCGATACGTCGATGATGCGATAATGAAAGCAAAAAGCGTTAAAAAATCCTGTGAACAGAAGGGAGAAAATCCCAAAAAGGTCATATTTGGCGGTAGAGAACTTTTTGAAAAACTCCAGAAAAGGCATATAAACGGCAGAGCATACGGGGAACTTCAGCGTAAGTGGCAGGAGAAAAGGAAAGGAACCCTCTATTCAAGAGGAGACAGGAGCAAGAAAGGAAATCTCAACACAAGGATTGAGATAGATAGCTCTTTAACCAAACTCAGAATCAATGTAGGTGAAAGGGAGCACGTATATGCGACGATACAGCCTGGATGGAAAGTAAAAGGTGGAACGTACACAGACAGGAACATGCTACTGCAGGCAATTGCCACATCAGGAGAACCCTACTCTGTTGAGCTGAAACTCAAAAACGGTGCAGTGTATGCCTACTTCACCGTTGAAGAGGTTTTTCCAAAGCCCACGATAACGGGAGCAAACGGCTTTATAGGGATAGATACGAACGCATATCCCAGGCATGTGGCATGGGCAGAAACAGACAGCAGCGGACAGCTTCTGAGCTACGGTGAAATACCAATGCCAGAGCTTGAAAGTGGAAGCTTAAGCAAGAGGGAGTATTACAGGTGGCAGTACGCTCACATGATAGTGCAAATGGCAAAGGAAAAGCAAAAAGCCATAGTGATTGAGAAGTTGGACATAAAAGACAAAGGGAAAAGAGGAGACTTTTCAGGTAGAAAATCAAGACGGATAAGGCACTATTTTGGGTACAGGTCACTTTTGGAAAAGGTAAAACTTTTAGCAAGGCGAGAAGGGGTAGAGGTTATAGAAGTTAACCCAGCATATACTTCGGTAATAGGTATGTTGAAGTACGCACCGCAGTTTATGGTGAGCAAGGATGTGGCGGCAGCGTATGTGATAGCAAGAAGAGGGCTTGGATTAAAAGAGAGGATACCGCACAACTATATGCTACTTCTCAGTAGTCTTGATGTAAACAGTCTG
>WUQU01000484.1 GCA_009889605.1 Candidatus Bathyarchaeota archaeon
AAAATGAATAAAACACCCAGTGAGGCGCAATTCTTTGCAAATACGCTAATGAATGCGCTTGCTGGGTTTAATTCTTTTGACATATACGTAGCCCCTGTATTTGTTGCACTTGATAGGGTTCGGGAAGTAGTAAGTTCAAGCAATATAAAACTTGCTGCTCAAAACATGTATTTTGAAGATATTGGAGCTTTCACCGGTGAAGTATCACCAAAAATGCTTAAAGAACTCGGCGTAGAGGCAGTTATAATTGGACACAGCGAGAGAAGAAAGATATTCGGAGAAACCGATGAGCTTATCAACAAGAAGGTTAAGAAAGCGTTGAAAGAGGGACTAACTCCAATTTTCTGTATAGGTGAAACATTGGAAGAAAGGGAAAAAGGATTGACGTTCTGCGTCTTGGAAAAGCAAGTTCGTGAAGGTCTTTACGGAATTTCAGCAGATGAGGTTACAAGAGTTGTAATAGCGTACGAACCAGTATGGGCAATTGGAACAGGAGTTGTTGCGACACCTCAACAAGCACAAGAAGCTCATGAATTTGTGAGAAAATTGCTCGGTCAAATATATGGCGAAGAAGTTGCTCAGTCAGTTACAATACTCTACGGCGGTAGTGTTACGCCTGAAAATTTCTTCGGATTGTTTGTAAAGAAGGACATCGATGGTGCTCTTGTTGGAGGAGCAAGCCTAAAAGAAAGCTTTGTTGAATTAGCTAAGATTATGTCAAAAGTAATCTGCTAAGAGCGAAGACCTGAAGAATGACAAAGGTATGTCCCTCATGGGACATACCTTTTTTCTAAAATTGTCAGAATCTGTTTTTTGTAACGCTGAATCTTGAATTTTTGAAACTATGTGGTATAATAATAATGCTCATTTCACGAACTGACAAAGGAGAGGTGGCCGAGGGGTCTAAGGCACACGCCTGGAGAGCGTGCGGTGGCCACAAACCACCCGTGGGTTCAAATCCCACGCTCTCGGCGACATTTTCGAAGCCGAGAAAGTGTATTTGTAAAACCGGGACAACTGTCCCGGTTTTTCGATTATCCTTTTCGAAAAAAAATTATGAGGTGGAGGCGGTTGCAATGCTAAGTGCGAAGGAAATAGAAAAGAGAGTTGCGGAGTTGGTTAAGCCAGTTGTTGAAAAACATGGCCTTGTACTCTTTGATGTGAAGTACAAATTGCAGTCTGGAAGATGGATACTGACTATTGTGATTGACAAACTCGAAGATTACGTTAGCACTAAGGACTGTGAAAATGTATCGTACGAAGTTGAAAGAATCTTAGATTCAGAAGACTTGATCCCAGGAAGATATTATCTCGAAGTTTCTTCACCAGGACTCGATAGACCTCTACGAAGCATAGACGACTTTAAGAGATTTGTTGGAAGTT
>WUQU01000485.1 GCA_009889605.1 Candidatus Bathyarchaeota archaeon
CAGTGACAACGTTCTGATTGCTCACATATGTTGGGCTGAGAGCTAATCTTGAATCGGGCGCTCCGGCGAGGATGTACCTAACGCCCCAGTTGTAATTACCTTCAGCAACTGAGAAGAACAAAAAGCTATTCTTAGTTTCGAAATTTAGAACGTCTTGCTGGATTAATTCATAATTCAAATTAAGCCCTACTACCTTTTGATAGCCCGCAAAGGCTACATCAAATTTGTTGTTCCTTTTACCGAAAATGAGGTTGTGATTTTGAACGGCTGGTACTGGCAGTTCTAAATACATTACATCTCCACTTAAAAGAAGCTTGCCAATAGCTGAGTTTATATCTATCCCATCCCTACCCCCGTCTACTTTGTACAACACAACAGGGTCATTTGTGGTAATAAATCCAACATTCTTGTACAGATTAAGCTTTACATCGGCCAGCTTTAACGAAAGCTTTGCAGATTCTAGATTGCCGTCCTTCAAACTCACCGAAAGGTCAAAATCTCTACCAAAAGCAGTTGGATTCATCCTGAACTCTGTTGAAAGAGATGTTGTCAGTGCGCCAAAGCCGTTTGAAAAGTCAATACCAAGTGAGAAATTAGCAGAAAACGTCGACTGCAAAGCGAAGACACTTACTACTGAGAAGAATATACACAAAAGCAGTGCAAACTTCTTACTCATGACTTTGAAATTTCTCACGCCATCATCACCTCG
The DNA here is from genome assembly GCA_009889605.1 of Candidatus Bathyarchaeota archaeon. Classification (GTDB taxonomy): domain Archaea; phylum Thermoproteota; class Bathyarchaeia; order Bathyarchaeales; family Bathycorpusculaceae; genus WUQU01. The sequence goes on from WUQU01000485.1 coordinate 710, forward strand.
CAAAATAGCAAGTCACTCTTCAATCTCTTTTAAATCTCATAGAAAATTATCTACATTATTTCTTCGTGTATTCAACTTTCAGCAATGAAAATTTCGGGTTATATGTGATTTTGATATCATAAGTGCCATTCTCTGGGAAAGTAACAGAACCATCCTGCCCCATACCGGCATCGTATTTTTTGCCATCAAAATTCAATTCCCAAGGTTTCCAATCATTATCGGTTCTCGAAAGCTTGAATTTGTACTCACTCTTGGTCACACTGAAGTTTGTTTTCTCGTATACGAAGACCTTGTTAGTATCGTCCCAGGTCATAACGCCCTGAGCTAACGTCCAGTTATTGAGTTCCCCGCCTATTGACCAAGTTTTTTGAATTGTTTTGAACTTTTCGCTATCCCCGACGCCCTTTGCTAGACCATTTTCCATTGTTGTTGGTGTTGCATATATCGTCAGTTTTGCATCAGAGCCAAGGTTTTCTTTCCAAAC
>WUQU01000486.1 GCA_009889605.1 Candidatus Bathyarchaeota archaeon
CTAAATTCATCATCACGGAACGATTCCATCCTGCACTTGTTGGAGCGTATTTTGGAATACCTTTTATCTCACTTGAAAATTCAAAGGCAGAAAGATTTTTCAAAAAGTACACGAAAAGCAAGAAGCCGTTTGCTAAAGACTTGATAGGTATTGAGGAAAGGATACTCGCACTGAAACAAGAACCTTTGTATTTGAAGGAGATATTAGATAAAGAAGCTGATGAATCTTTTAAGAAGCTTTACAGTCTTCTAATCAAGTTAAAATCGTTCCACGGCTGAGCCGTACTGTTAAAAAATGCCCCCTTCCTTAAGTATAGGGGGCATTTTTTTATTTCATAACGAAGACTATTTAGCATTGACCTTCTTTGGCTTAACTTCTTTGCACAAACCAGCGGAACATGTTTTATCTTTCACGTGTGCAAGAAATTCATCTTTGAAATTGTTTATAAGAGATAGTAGTGGGACGTTAATGCTCTGACCTAAGCCGCAGAACGATGCATCTGCTGTTACATACGCTATCTGTTCGAGATATTTTAAATCCTCTTCCGTGGCTTTGAATTTCGTCATTTTTTCAAGTATATCACATGCGATTCTTGTACCTTCTCTACATGGTGTACACTTGCCGCATGATTCGTGTCTGAAGAATTCCATAACGTTGAGTGCAATGTCAACAGCACAGTGAGTATCGTCTATCGCTAAGATAACACCAGACCCAAGGCTAACACCGTGGTTTTTCATTGAATCGTAATCGAGAGGTGCATCAAGTTTATCGGGACCGATAAACGTTCCGGCTAAACCACCTGTTTGTATCATCTTGAGCCCTTTGTCGCCCTTTATACCTCCACCAAATCCGTAGAGCACCTGTCTTACAGTAACACCCATCGGAAGCTCAACCATACCCCGCCTATTTACATCTCCTGCAAGGCAGAAGACCTTTGTACCAGGTGAATTTGGTGTGCCAATACTCTTAAACCACTCTGCACCGTTCAAAATGATCTGTGGAACGTTCGCCAGAGTCTCCACGTTGTTGATCAC
>WUQU01000487.1 GCA_009889605.1 Candidatus Bathyarchaeota archaeon
CAGGTGCTGCAGTTTACAACCTGCCTTACCTTTTCGTTGAACCGCAAGACGAAGGGGAAGAATGGATTGAAGTGGAAGTGATTTTGCGGGTCATCGGTTCTGTTGAAAAAGACTGAAATCACTCAGCATGGCAGGCATTACGCCGAATCAATTACACTACCATTGTAGGCTCCTTCATCACTCGCGGGGTTTGATTTTCAGTCGCTCACGAAATTTGCTTCCCAACATTCCTCCCAATGTGCAGAACAATATTGAAACGCAGGTGATGAAGCCAAAGTATGCTAGCGCAAAAAACCCAGTTTCAAGCACCTTTTCCGACAAGGATTCGTAAAGAACTAAACCTATGAACCCAATCGCGCTTACAATCGCACTGAAGGATACGCAGCCTGTTATTGCCTCACGAATGCTGTGAGTAAATAGACCGATCACTAATCCACTCACCAAAAATGCACACGCCCCACCGAAAGCGGCGCGTAATGTGAGTTCCATGTTAATTGGCAATCTAAGCAGACCGGGTTGAACCCCATCTAAAAAGCGTGCCGGACTCCACAGAGGCATTGTGGCTGCTAAAACCATGTTCAAAACCAGAAATGCGAGCACATACACCTTTAACCGTGATTTGGCATCCATGAAACTTTCACCTCACCTTCGGTTCTCCCATCTTAGTCGCCAACGGTCTTCTGTTTTCTCCATAAAAGCCTCTCCACAGTGTATCCTGTCCCTCCTCCTATCGCCAAGCACAAAAGGACAGATAAAACCCTAAGCGCTCCATCGCTCTTCCCCGAAAGAACCATAAAAACCATCGGCAGGGCAGCAATTAATCCAACCCATGCACCGCGAGTTGAGGAAACAACAGTTCCCACCAGACCGCCGATCAAGGATGATAAAGGCGATATCACTAACCAACCAAACACTAACCCCTGATGCGTAATCACAAGGCTATAGTCATCAAATGACCCCTTTGCTATTACTTCACTGATGAACCGACCTATTGGTCCGATTCTGAAGTAGGCAAATCCACCATAGATCAATCCCACAGCAAGGATGGAGGTTAACATGCCCACTAAACAACCAAGGACGACTCGCCACATTGCTCATCCCTCCCTTGCATCTGTGTCGCTAACAGTTTTTCTGAGTACTAAAAGAGTGAGCATTGGTCACTAAACCATTAGTCCTAAGGTTCATCCAACAGTTCATTTTCTGGTTCATTTTATCGGCGTCCTCTCACCTGTAATTAAAGCAATCCATCCTATGCGTGAAACACGCATCAAATCCCAATAATCGGGGGCGAACAAGCAATACTCTACATTTTCCCTAAAGGGCTCTTTAAAGGGCACCCATGGATAAATTGAAATCGCAAAGTATTCTGTTTTTGTTGGGATTGTAATAATTCGTCCTCTACTTATTATCACTTCTATAACTACAACCAAAAGAATGATGAGAAATAGCGTGAATTTACTCATTTTCAACCCACTCCTTTGAACAAGAAAGAAAGACATTAGAAATACAATTAAAACAATTTTGTTAATATCAGAATACACTAAATATGTGATTAAAACCAACCAACTTTTTCCCAAAATAAAATCATAATCTTAATGATCCTAATTCATACCAAATTTTACCTTTTAACTTCCACAACCTCACAATTCCATCCATTCCTCCAGAAGCTAATAAATTACCTGTAGGATTGAAAGCCAAATCATAGACAGATAATACATGTCCCTTTTGGTTAAGGACTTCTTTCATTGTCGCTATATTCCAAATCAAAACCCTCCCACCAGCACCACTCGTCGCAAGTAGCCTTCCATCAGGGCTAAATTTCACTACCCACCATCTTCCACCTTTATGTCTCACAAGTTTAACTCTGTTAGTTTCTAAGTTCCAAATGTAAAAAGCATCAACAATTGTCCCCACTGCCACCCTTTTTCCATCAGGGTGGAAATCAACTCTTGCACCCTCGGCACAGGTTTGACCTTGTTCTTGACATTCATGACATAAAAGTGTTTTCAAAATATGTCCAGTCTTAACATCGCATATAAACGCAATGGGACTCGGATGACGCCGAGATCCGTTTATGAAACCGCTAATGGCTAAGAAACGTCCATCAGGGCTAAAATCACAACCTTTAACCCAGAAATCTTTAGGAATGTCCATTCGCTTGAGAAGAACTCCTTCGGGCATTTTCCAAACCGAATCACCAGCTGCGAAGAGGTCTCCCTTAGGGCTGAAAGCCATGGCTCCGAAAGCCATAGTTGCATCCCTTAACCTACTAAAATCATGAATTAAACGGAATTGGTTACTATCAAAAATTTTTGCTCCTTGCCAATAAAAACCAATAGCTATTGACTTACCGTCGGGATTAAAACAAATCCCTTCTATATCGTTATTTTCGTTTAATTCAAAAACCTTTAGTCGTTTGTATGTTGTAATATCCCAAATAACAAGAAGGAATCTCCCACCGCTACGGTATCCTACCATGATTGTTCTCCAGTCCGGATTAAAAGCGATGGCTCTAACCTCCATTCCGCTCCAACCGAAACGTCTGCTGACTATAGCAATATCATCGTCTTTGTTATCGTTAAAAAGCCATTGGGAAGCAAATAGCGTTCCCAAAGTTGCACCTGTGAATACGATGGCACCACCAAGCAATATTTTCACCATAAGTTCACAAAAACGACGCATCATTTTACCTCCCTAATCCAGCGTCTGCCTTCGTTATCTCTATCACTTCAAAAACATGTCAGAATGTTGTATTACCTTTATCATTGTTTCATCCTGATTTACTAACTTTCCTTGCTTGTAACTCTTGAAGTCTGAATTCCCAATATTCTAACCAACTTTTTTCAATAGGGTATTGTTCTTGCTTCCATTCTTCTGCTTTAGCAAATTTTATTGCTTGATGATATGCTTTTATAGCATAGTCATAATTACCTTGCTTTCGGTAAATATCGGCTATAAAGCCCCATACCAAAGGATCTTGGTAAATAGACAACGCGCTTCTATATGCCTCTAAGGCCTCCTCCAGCCTTCCTGTTTCCTGAAGCACTTCTCCCAATAAGCGCCAATATTCAGATCTTGGTTCTTTAACTACTAACTCTTTTATTATTTGAATAGCTTCTTCTTGTCTCTCTAATTTTATTAAAATGTGCACTAACCATTTCCAAGTTTTATATGATGGATTTATCCGTACCAAATGCCTTGCTACCTCAAAAGATTGTTCATACTGCATAAGTTTTTCATAAAAGTGGGAAAGTGCCCAAAGAATCTGAGGATTTTCTGGTTCGGCTTTCAAAGCTCGTTGACAAGCCTCAATACCAAGTTCAGTCAATTGGGAAGGTGCCATGAAACAATCTATATCATGTATAATAAGAGCCAACTCGCTAACTCTTTCAGGATTTTTACATAAAGCTTCTTTGAATAAATGTAAAATTCTCTGTAAGGATTCCATAGTAAATCCATTCATCACTAAGTAGAAGGCTTCTTGCCATAACCTTGTACTCTCTTCAGAGTTTATAAATTCTGGGAGAGGCTCATATCTATCCTTTGATGGGTTAAGCATCGCTAATACACCAACCTTTATCTGGATGTATTTTATCCTAAAACTGTTACATCACCTTCTATACTTACAAACTGATTGTTCTTCATATATCTTACCATGCTTGTACTTGCCATCTTTGATGTCAGGTTTCCGTTTGCATTATAACTATAAACCGTTGTCATCCCATCTGCTACCTCTTGCATCAACTTGTTCTCCTCACCATAACTGGCATAACTGTATAACGAGTTGTTGCAGTGGACAACGAAGAACCTTTTATGACCATCTCTGACATGGTGCAAGAATACTTTTTCCCTTCAAACCCTAAAAGGGTCTTTAACTTCTATTTTTACCAGCACCCCAAAAACCACTTCGGTAGGGAGAAGATTGACTCAACAGCCATAGGCAATAAAAAGGGAAGGCGTAACAAGGCAACCCTTGACTTTGTATACCTTTTCCTTACAGGGTCAAACCGTATAACAAAAACTTTTTGAAGAGGCTCTAAAACAATTACCTCCGCCGTCCCATCTGCACGGAAACGGACTCTGTCCAGTGACCAAAGGGGAAAGAGTGAAAGAGTATTTTTGTCTAAATAGTAAGACCATAAACACCTTACTTGCCCATTGAGCACTTCATAAGCACAGACACTCTCATCATAAAATTCGTCCTTTTCATAGATCACTCGTAAAATAATGTCTAGAATCCCATTTTGATTAATATCCTTCACCATTGCACTAACTATTATAAATTGTGTGACAAAAATCGGCGTAAACTCATTAAGTTCTTTGTTCACTAGATCTCTTAATTCTTGACCGTCCAAGACTTTTACAACTTTCAACGGGATGTTGAATCCTATAGCAAACTCCGTTGCAGCATGATGGGACACAGTCCCAAAGGGGCGAAGTTCCCAGAGAGTCGTAGATTGCGTAGATTGAACCTGTTTCCAATTCGTTGAGATCAGCATAACACGCGACTTTATCCCGTCTCCTACGTAATGAAACGGTAGGGTGGTTATATCAACTTCCTCTTTAATGCTCGCAATGGGGAAACAGAACTCTGAATCTATCGACAAAGATGACGGGGTCTTTATATATGAAAGCAACAACAGAACCATTGGTGATATTAAAAAGATTACTAATATTGTTGTGCTAATTTTTAAAATCTTAACTTTGCTTACTTTTTTATACTTTAATCTCATGATGTGCCTTCACCTACATCATTCATGTGAACACGGATTAGCTCTTGATAACGGTTTGAGCTCGCAATCAATCCTTTCCTAAAGCCTTGGATTGTCCTTTAGTGGGCAATCTTACAGCAACTCCTTTCTTTAGGTTCAAGTATTTCACAAAACGAATCTGAATCAATTCCGCAGCTTTCAACCGCCTTGAATTCATCTTTGAATTTTTCTTTGACCGTCCATCCACATCTGTAGCTACCTCAGTGGTCGACAATATCCACAGCGAACCAAAAGTCACAATATGTCCCGTTGCATCCTGGTGTGTGCTTTGGCTTATCGGCTGCATAGGTACACCAATTCATGGTGTCAAGGATAGGGTCCAAACTCGCAAATCTGCCCATCCCTGCGTCATAATACCTTACACCCAACAGCATTAAAGCACTTTGTGTATCCAAATAGTAGCCATGCTTGCCAACATATCGGTGTGGGTTTGTCGTGCTACCTTGTGTCGCTAACTCATTACCCCATGCATCAAAGGCGTAAGCATCGGTAACTTGAGTTTGTGCATTTACCAACTGCCTTATCGTCCCTATCGCTTCAAAAACATACCAGTAACTTTGATTGCCCCTCGTCATCGCAATCAACCCACCATCATGATGATACTTCGCAACCAAATTTCCATTCGCACATACTCTGCAATCAATGGCGCTAAACCAGGTGTATCGCTTGCTGCCAAGTCATAAACAAAGTATGTCACACTTTATCCAACCACTTCTTTTTTGAACGCCTAAAGCCCTTGCTAGACTACTTTAGTTCTTGGATTTGCCAAACCCGAATGCTGCCATCACTAAACCCGACTGCTAATAACGAACCATCATGCGAAATGGTAAGAGCACTTGGGCTGCACGATTGGGGGGTTGGAACAAGCCATTGCCAGGCTATACTACCGTCTTGAACTCTCCAAATCGTGACTGCCAAAACACTTGCGGCAACCAAGAACATACTATCAGGCGTAAAGACAATAGATTCGACCAATTTTTTAGCCTCAAAGGTCTGCATTAACTTTCCATCCTTTATTCGCCAAAGTTTCACAGTTCCATCAAAGGATCCTAAAGCTATGTATTCACCATTAGGCGAAAAAGCTACGCAATTTATGAACTTGCGTTTATCTTCTTCCTTATGTATCCACACCAACTTCCCCTCTTCAATTCGTCAAATTCCAGCTCCTGAATAGGGACTGCCTTGTATGTAGCAAAAGGCTAAATAACGACCGTCAGGAGAGAAGGAAATTGACCACACATTGCCTAAATGAGTCACGCTGGACACAGGTTTACCGTCTTTAACTTGCCATAGCTTTATGGTGCCATCAGAACCGCCGGAAGCCAAAAAATGGCCGTTTGGAGAAAAGGCAACCTCGTTTACACCACCTTGGTGACCGATGAAAGTCTTCAGAAGATAACCGTCCGATGTCCGCCAAAGTGTAATGGTTCCATCTTGGTTCCCTGACGCTACAATCTCACTGTTAGGGGAAAAACTCACAGAAAGCACCTCGCTCAACCCTTTTAATGTCCTCAGCAACTGAACACCTTTCTCAAGGCGCCAAAGCTTTATCGTTTTGTCAAAGCTCGCAGAGACAAGAATTGGACGATTGGACGCAAAAGAAACAGAACTTACCCACTCTTGATGTGATTGTAGAGAAGACATTAGAGAGAGTTTACCTTCACTAGCAATCATTCTCCTCTGAGTATAGACCAAAAACAACAGTCCAGCCACGATAGCAAATATAATAGGCCAACACATTATCCACTTTCGTTTCCTCATAATTTATCCCTCCAATCACTACCTAATCATGAAGTGCACAATAGTTGTAACATGGTTTTAAGCACACCTTATTATCTCCACATATGTTATTGCAACAATCAATACACTGACTCGGCGGGACATTCTTGCAAGGTGACCAATCCGGACCATAATCCCTGTTTACTATATCAAGGCAAATGGCCTCGCAACCTTTATTACAAACCTTTTTGCATATGTCTGAGAGCATCGGTGGTAAACTACCACAATAATTACACGGATTTGGGAGTCCTTTACAAAAAGTCATACACCCTTCACAGATTACCTTTTTCCCTTCTGGAAGCCCATCGCACACACTGTATTTGGGTGGGCGTGGACATACGAATTTCCGGACTTTTTCACCTTCTTTATAAGCATCACAGAAAGGTTTCAATATATTACAGAATTTCCTAATTGTCCTACCAAAATTAGATTCGCAAAACTTACAAATTTTCCCTATTAAATCCCATATCAGAAGCCCTCTTGGGTCTATCCAACGAACGGGGTTATCCGCAGCATATATGTAACCGTAACCTTCTACCAAGTCTCTTGAAAGGAAAAGTCCATTAGCAGCACTGTAGTATCTTACCCCAAGCAACATCAAAGCACTTTGTGTGTCCAAGTAGTAGCCATGCTTGCCGACATACCGATGGGGATTTGTCGTGCTACCTTGCATCGCTAGCTCATTTCCCCATGCATCATAAGCATAACTATCCGTCACTTGAGTTTGTGCATTCACCAACTGCCTTGTTGTCCCTTTCTCTTCTCCCACCAATACTTTGCCCACTCCATTGCTTCTTCATAGGCAGTCTTTAGTGCTGGATCATTAGCCCAGTCAGCAAAATACTCCGCAACAGATGGATCCTCACATAAATGTTCTAATGCACCATTTACGACAGCGTCCTTTACCTCATTATCACCATGCCTATACAGGTCAGCCAACATCATTTTTATCCTGTCTATGGTCGTCTGATAAACTTGCCTATGAGCCCATAGTGCCATGAACCATGACTTGAGAGTGTAAGCAGCTATATACCTGCTGAGGCACCACTCCCCTTGAGGATCTTCCAAAATGCACCTTCTGTAGTAATTGAGCAAAAAGTCAAACACCACTTCATCGGGAGGCTGTGGTTTAATTCGGTCGTAAAGTTGAGGGTCCATCAGTATAGCTTCAACGGCCCCAAGAACTTCTATATCGCTGGAGTTCATCCATCTGAGAATGTAACGAACAGGGATGCAATCGCTTTCTATGAAACTTTTGATCTCTTCCATCATTATTTCGCGTTCTTCCATGCACTTATCACCTTCTCAGGTGCAGCATCGTTGCTGCATAGTGAGTTGTCAAGGTGTCATGTCAGCATGCAAATGACTAACGCCCCCCGTTGTTTTTGCTAACCTTGATTTGTGTCTCCCTTTCATTCTGACACATTTTCGTTATTGTTGTCAAGAGTAGATAGGGTAGGGGAGGAATTTTCAAAGGACTTCTCTCCTTGTCTTAACCTTTTGCCGAGCCTTGAAGATGAAGGTGGAAAGGACGAAGATGCTTAGCGTAGCGGGCACATGCCGAGTCTAAAGATCGCAATCATACAGGAGGACTGAAAGAATTGCCTATTTGCTCGCACAGGGATGGCATACATGTTTCAAGGCACCTCAAAGAGATATTGTCCCTTAGCATCCGAAAGGTAGAACCAGGGTCTTCCATCCGATCTCACCATTAAGTTGACGCGCTCCGATCCATCCACATGATAGAACTTGAAATATGGAGCACCGCCGGAAATCATGCTTAAGGTGGCTCGTGGCGTCTCGTTTGCATCATGTAGTTTCACCGCGGGTGTTCCATCTGGACGCAGTTGAATTCCGAGACGCCTCCTTCCATATGTGTCGTAAAGAGCGATCCACGCTGCTCCGTCAGGGCGAACACCCATCTTTATGCGAGGCTTGCCCATCTTGTCCACGATGACTAATTGGCGGGTTACAAGAACTTCAGACTGCATTGTGCCTTGCTTAAAGCCGCTGAGCAACAATAGCGCCATAAGCACCATACTGACTACCCAGACAACCCAAGACATTCTCAAAGTTCGCTCTAACTGTTCACAGCGCCTTTCAATATTCGGAAGTGACAACATTCACTATTCACCTCCCTTTAAAAGGACAACCCGCTACTTTACAGTAAGTCGCTTCGTTGAGTAACTTCCAACTAAATTCTCAGCCTCACAACATGATGACATCCACTTAACTTCGTGTAGTGGAACAGGGTGCAGTGAGGGCAAAGGAGACGAATGAAGCGAAGTTAAAAATGTCCGATAATTTTCCTTTGTTGACCAAAATGTGTGTGGCTGCAGGTTTTTGTTTGCTGTGCTTTGTCCCATTGCCCTTCCCCCAACTTGGATATCAAAAACTTAGTCCATCGTCAACTCCACTGAACCGACGATAACTCGGTCGCCCATTTTTGCGCCTGCTTTGCGAAGCGCTTTCCATATCCCGTGTCTGATCAATCTGTCTTTGATTTCAGCTAACGCCTGAGGGTGGGAAGCATTTATTAAGTTCGTGAGTCGTTCTGTGTTTCCGCCCTTTACCAGCCAAGTTTCCTCATCCAATCGTTCAATGGTGAGTGGTGGGCTGGGAATAGGTGGAGCGACGATCTCTTCATCAACCCACTCCTGAACTTGTCTTGGTTGGAACGATTTCACCAATTCAGCCATCCTGTAGACCAAAGCGTTCAGCCCTTCTCCCGTCAAAGCAGAGACGGCAAAAACTTCGTAACCCAATTTCTGCCAGTAAGGTAGGCAACGCTCAAGGTTTTCCTTCGCGTTGGGGAGGTCAATCTTGTTGGCAACAACAATTTGAGGTTTCTCCGCCAAGGAAGGGCTGTAAAGTGCAAGTTCCTCGTTGATGACCTCAAAATCGCGAATCGGGTCGCGACCCTCTACTGCAGCAATATCTACCATGTGAACCAACAGAGCCGTTCTTTCGACATGACGCAAAAATTGATGTCCTAACCCGACACCTTTGTGCGCTCCTTCAATCAGTCCGGGTAAATCAGCCACAACAAAACTAAAATTGTCAACCCTCACCGTCCCCTACGTCGTTGTTGGGCTCTTGACAAGATAGTCAGTTCGGTTCTTAGGTCGGGAACGCGTCTTGTTGGGAA
>WUQU01000488.1 GCA_009889605.1 Candidatus Bathyarchaeota archaeon
AATTTGCAGCGAATCATCCATTGGGATGGTCGAGCTGGTATCAGTACTTTTTAGATTTCGATTATGAAAAAATGATGAGTGATTTGAAGCGTTCAAAAGAACTTGGACTGAATTATGAAGTCTTTCAGATAGACGATGCTTGGGAAAAAGATATCGGAGATTGGGAGCCGAATGAGAAATTTCCATCGCTTGAAAAAATAGCCGATGATATTGCATCATTTGGTTACATTCCAGGAATTTGGCTGGCACCATTCAGCATATCTGAAACTTCGCAGATATTTAAAGTGCATCCTGATTGGCTGGTGAAAGATGATAATGGCAGCCCTGTAGTTGCCTACGAGAATTGGAATAAGAAAATATACGCATTGGATACAACACATCCAGAAGCTGCAAAATGGTTAAGTGAACTGTTCAAAAATTTGAAGAAAAACGGATTCGATTACTTCAAGATAGATTTTCTATTTGCTGCAGCAATTCAAGGCAAACGATACGAAAACGCAACCCCTATTGAAGCTTACAGAAAAGGTTTGGAGATAATTAGAAACAGCGTTGGTGATTCATTCGTTCTTGGCTGTGGTGCTCCGCTTCTTCCAAGTGTGGGATTTGTAGATGGAATGAGAATAAGTGCCGATACGGCGCCATTCTGGGACCCAACTGGACCTGATATTGGATATCCGAATGCATACTATGCACTTAGAAATGTTATTACAAGGAGCTTTATGAACAACGTACTTTGGTGGAATGATCCAGACTGTCTTATGCTGAGAAAAGAGGATACTCAGTTGAATGATAAGCATAGGGAATTGTACATTCTTGTCTCACTTATGTTGGATAACATGATAATTCAAAGTGATAACCTTTCTTACAAAATTGATTTTGACTTGTGGAATAAGGTTTTAGATTACAGGAAGTACGGAAGAAGGAAGTTCAAAGTCGAAGGTTTAATCAACGAAAAATACAAAATAACCTCAGCTGGGGTCAACGGAGTCGATGAGCTTCTAATCGGCGACTTATCTTTGCCTACATTCGAGATGAATTTTGACAAGAAAAGAGTTGAGCTTGCGAAAACTGTTGAAAAAAGACCTGACGGGAGAACGTTTAACTATTATACCGAA
>WUQU01000489.1 GCA_009889605.1 Candidatus Bathyarchaeota archaeon
GATGAAGGAGAAAAACAAATAGTTCAAATTCCGAGTACACAGCAAACTACTATACAGACTACACCACAAACCACGACCAATAAAGAGACTGAAACATCTGAAAAAAATTATCCATCTCAAGAAAAGCCTTCAGAACCTGAACCAACGATTGTTAAACCAACAGTAACACAACCAGTTCAGAAAACCCCGAAGCTCTATGAGCTCGTGTGGAAGGTAGTGCTAAGCGATGATGTCTTTGGAAAGCCTGCCGTTAAGGATAACGTTGCCTATGTACCTACTTTGAAAGGATATCTCTTATCAATATCGAACGGAAAGTTAAATTGGACTTACAAGGCATCTTTTGTAGTCGTTGGGCATGTAACGGTTGGAGAACATATATATCTTGCCTCATGGGATGACAACATTTACGCTGTTGACGAAAAGGGAAGTTTAAAGTGGAAATTAGCGCTTGATGGCGATATTTCACAAGGACCCGCATGGGATGGGTATTATTTGTATGTTGTTACGGATAATGGCACAGTCTATGTTTTAAAAGACAATATAAGAAATGCTTCCATAGTTTCATCATATAGAACAGCTTCATACCCAGTAGTTCCACCGTCTGTGTCACTGTCAGGAAAAATATTTCTAGTAGATGGTGTAGGTAACTTATGGCGAGATAAATCTGTTCAATCTTTTGTAGGGAAAGTAAAGAATCTGCCGGTAGTTTCTGAAACTCCGTATATCAGCCAGCAACTCGGATTCACCCTATATGATGATATGGGCGTTAGTTACGAATTTGTTCCTATGGTAAAAGAAACACAGATTCTCAGAGGAAAATCAGTATTCATGACCATAAACGAAGAGGTAACAGATGCGGTCGTAAGTAAAGAAAAGCTTTACATAATGACTTCATCTGGCAAGTTGCTTATTATAGACAAAAGTACAAAAAAGACCCTCTTTTCTGATACAGTTCCTAACGGCAAGTACATAAGTCTGAGCAATGGGTATCTTTACGCATTCGGAAAAGAA
>WUQU01000490.1 GCA_009889605.1 Candidatus Bathyarchaeota archaeon
TCTTCAATCATCTTTTTCTTCTGCAAAAACTTCTCATATCTGTGCTGTGGGATAAGCCCAATTTTATACCCTATCTCTGTCAGCCTGAGGTCTGCATTATCTTGTCTTAAAATCAGCCTGTATTCTGCTCTTGATGTCATGATGCGGTATGGTTCGTTCGTACCTTTTGTCACAAGATCATCAATCAAAACACCAATGTAAGCCTGTGACATGTCCAAAACAAGCATATCCTTGCCTTTTACGTACATTGCGGCGTTAATCCCGGCGATTATTCCCTGGGCTGCTGCCTCTTCGTACCCCGATGTTCCGTTTATCTGCCCTGCTGAAAAAAGTCCTTTAATCTTTTTAAATTGAAGTGTCGGTTCAAGCTGAATAGGATTTATACAGTCATATTCAATTGCATATGCCGGTCTCATTATCTTAACATTTTCAAGACCTATTACACTTCTGTACATCTTTATTTGCACATCTTCTGGAAGAGAGGTTGACATCCCTTGGACATACATCTCGTCTGTGTCAAGCCCAGTGGGTTCAATAAACACCTGGTGCCGCATCCTGTCTGCAAACCTTACAACCTTGTCCTCAATCGAAGGACAGTATCTTGGTCCAACACCGGAGATAAGTCCTGTAAAAAGCGGTGCCCTGTGCAGATTCTCTCTTATTATTCTATGAGTTTCTTCTGTTGTATATGTCAGGTAACATGGGACCTGGTGTATACTGAAGCTGTCCTCATTTTCAAACGAGAACGGCAAAGGCTTTTCATCCCCGGGTTGAACCTGCATCTTAGAAAAATCCAGAGACCTTCTGTGAACCCGCGCAGGGGTCCCTGTTTTAAACCTCATCATTTCAATCCCGAGCTTTTTCAGATTTTCAGTAAGATACCTTGCAGGATGCATCCCGTCAGGACCACTGTCAATCACATTCTCACCTATAATTACCTTTCCGCCGAGAAATGTCCCTGTTGCGAGTACCACTGCCCTTGATAAAAAGATAGCACCAGTTGTAAGCTTTACACCTTTTACTCTGCCGTCCTCAACTATTACTTCGCATACCTCTCCTTGGCGAACATCAAGGTTTTCCTGGCTTTCAAGCACCCCTTTCATATAGAGTCTGTAACGACTTCTATCACACTGAGCCCTGAGCGAGTATACTGCAGGGCCTTTTGCCCTGTTCAAAACCCTGACCTGGATAGCTGTTGCATCAGCTGCTTTACCCA
>WUQU01000491.1 GCA_009889605.1 Candidatus Bathyarchaeota archaeon
AGACTGGTCCACTGATTCAATGACTCTTTAGAAGAAGAGAAGACTGAAAGCTGTCAATAATCCTTTTGGCAAGATAATAGCCCCATCTTGATTCAATGACTCTTTAGAAGAAGAGAAGACTAAAAGCCTCGTAGAACACTGGCAAGGCCACTCGCTTGGAGCCGTCAGGATTCAATGACTCTTTAGAAGAAAAATAGCGAGTCGCATCAATAGGATATGATCTTGAACCGGTATAAGTTTCAATGTTCTTTAAAGGGGCGGGCCACAACTTCCATTTTTAAGTTTAATAAGCTTGTTCGGTCGTTAATTAATATCGTGTGTGCCGCTGATGAAAGCTCTTGTTATTTCTGTCGGTACGGGAACAAAGCAAGACGCTCGTGCAATTGAAAGCTTAGCCGGAGCTATCGCCTACAGCGTTAAACACCACAACGCCGATAAAGTGTTCTTTGTGACTAGCAGGCAAGGCATAGTAAACACCCTGCCCATAATTCTTGAGAAAGCAAAGCTTCTGGAGCAAAAATATGAAATCATCGAACTCTGCGATCCAGACAACATCCAAGATATATACGAAAACCTTGATGCCCATTTTAAAAAAATAAAAGCGCAATTCGACAACGTCGTGGTGGACTACACTTCGGGAACAAAGGCTATGACTGCCGCTCTTGCAATCCTCGCAGCCCTCCATAAAACCAAAGAGCTAAGCTACATAACCGGAAAAAGGGTGGGCGGGATAGTTCAAACAGGCACTGAAAGAATAATAACTATCCAACCCTACTTCGTAGCGGCAGAACAAGAAATCAAACAAGCCATCGAATTTTTCAACAAAAGCCAATACAGCACTACAATCTCCATCCTAACACAAATTCAAAAAACCACACTCGACCCAGCCGTAATAGAACGCATAAAGCCTCTGCTCCAACTTGCCAAAGCCTACGACCAATGGGACAAATTCCAACACCGACACGCCTACAAAGCAATCCTAAAAATCAAAAATCCACAGCTAAACCAAAACAAACGATTCCTAGGCAATCTAGTAAACCGGCTTGAACGCGTCAATGAGCCAGAACCATACTTCATTGCAGATTTAATAAACAACGCCCAAAGGAGAGCACAGGAAGAACAAAAATACGACGATGCTGTTGCAAGACTATACCGAACCATGGAACTCATAGCCCAATATAAGCTGAAAAGAAGATACGGCGTAGACCCGTCAAACGCAGACGCCCAAAAAATCCCAAAACAACTCCTCAAAAAATGGAGCCTCCCGCCAGAAACAAAAACCCTAAAATTATCCCTAGACAAAGACTACCAACTATTAGAAGCGCTAGGCGACCCAATAGGACAAATGTTCGCCCAAGACAAAAAACTCCAAAACCTACTCTCGAAAAGAAACACGTCAATTCTCGCCCATGGACTGGAACCAGTAAGCAAAGACGAATACAACCAACTATACAAAAGAGTAACAAAATACGCAGAAGAAACAACCCCAAACCTAAAACAACTCTTGGAAGACTCAAAACATATAAAATGGGAAAACCACTAAGCCTCTTAAAATAACGGAATTCCAAACCTAAATGACAGAAACAGCAAGGGTCATGAAGATAACATGTTTCTGTTAACAGCGACTAACAGAATATTAAGGAAGGGGTTGTAAGAGCTTTTAATTTCCTAATGGGGTTTAAGTCTGCTTCCAGTTGCATATGTCGTTTGCACATATTATTCCTGAAATTACCACAGCTTCAATTCCTCCTGCTGGGAATGTTGATGCCCCTGCTAGGTATAGGCCTTTTATTGGCGTTTTGAAGTATGGTCTTTTCACGGCTGTTGACTGGTCGAATATGTAGATTGCGCCTTCAGGCGTTAAGGTGTATCTCTCAAGGGTTTTTGGCGTTGCAGTATCCTTAACGATTATGTTTTTGCTTAGGCCTGGAATGGCTTTTTCGGCTTTTTGAATTAACATTTCGGCGAGCTCCTCCTTCTTTTTAGAGTATTCTTCTGTTCCTCTTTTGGGGAAATTATGGTAGTTGGCGCTGGCCAGTATTGTGACGCTTGCCTTGCCCTTGGGAGCCAAGTTAGGGTCAGCGTTTGAGTTGATAACCACCTCGTAGCCTTCATCCAAATTTTTTATAAGTGTTGGGTAATTGTGTAGGTCAGCATCCACGCCTAAAAAGACCATGAAGCATGAGGGGGACATCTTCAGCCCCCTTATGTAGTTGACGAACTTTTTGTCTAAAAAATCCTCTCCAACAAGCTCGAGGAATGTGGTTTTAGCGTTTGCATTTGAAACGACAACAGGGCTTCTAAAGGTTTTGTTCCAACTTTAACTCCTCTAACCCATCCCTTTTTCCGTCAAAATTTTGTCCACTCTATGCTTAACCAATACCTTGCCCCCGTGGCTTTCAATGTATCCTTTCAGGCTTTCTGCAAGCCTCTGGGCTCCGCCCTTGGGGAAGTACCCTCCATGGAGATAGTAGGAGACACATGCGGTGAGGGCGCTACTGGCCGCGGTTTTCTCTGGATCCGTGCCTACATAGCTGATCAAAGCGCAAAGCAGCCTTTTCAAATCCTCATTTCTGAAGTGCTCGTCAAGTTTTTGTTTATACGTCTTGTTTATCCAATCATAAAAGTGGGGGTGCTCCATCGGATAGTTTAGAAGCTTTCGCCCCCCGAAGACCTTTGCGATGAGCTCTGCGGGCAATGGAGCTCCATAAAACTCGGCATCCCTGTAGCATTCCTCATAAGCCTTTTCAGCCTCATCGAAAAAGGCTGAAATGTTTTCCCTCTCATCCGGAAACTTCTCACTGAGAAGTTTCACAAACTCCTCTAAACTTTGAGGCACATCGATTTCCCCGCCATTAAAAATATACCTTGTGGTGTTTCTTGTGAGCAAATCCTCTATTTTAAGCCCGATACTTAAGCCCTCACCTATGCTCAAATCTCCCCTAGGCTGCCGTGCCTTTAATCCTCGTTACAACCTTCTTTCGCTAGTTGATCCAAGGATCGAGCTCCGTTTAACGCTTGGGTTTAGCTCGTCGAGCGGAAGCACTATCAGCATGAATGAATTGAGTAGCAATCAAATTAAATTCACGCTTGAGACCAAGTAATGCTGTTTTCCCTATGAAAGAAATTAAAGGCTAGTAATTAGCAAAGATGGAGGTACTTTAACTTCACAAGGCATATACGACATTCGCCTTGAATCGACTAATTGTTCCTTCGCTACTTCCCCACTTAAGGGCTTTAGGGTTCGAATATGGCCTTACGCAATCGCGTTAAAGCTTTTCCATTCCCTTCGAGCCCATGGTGCGATGTCGCACCATGTCGACCGTGTTGGAACTCTCTACCTTTCGCAACGAGGTTGGAAGGATTGAAAAGCCTCAAGTCTCGAGATTCGGC